>NZ_SHMI01000033.1:0-48215 GCF_004284735.1 Shinella sp. JR1-6
GCTCAGACCGAGGATCCGCTCACCAAGGAGAAATTCTATGCCACTCGGATGAACGATTGACAAAAAACCTGATGTGATGGGATTCGAACGAGCGACGCAATTGGCTATGCTTTCGAGCACTACCTCGCTTGGACGAGTCAACCCTGCAACAATCGCCGCTTCAACCCATGTATGTGCGAAGCCCCCACGCCACAGCAGCCGCCGATCATCGTGGCGCCGCTTTCGACCCAACCACAGGCGAAGCCCGCATAGCGATCATCCGAAAGGTCTTCGCGAATTGCGTGGAGAGCTTCATTTGCCGCGCCCTCTTCGTCCGTTGTGAGCGCATTGGCGTAGACCCCAAGCGCGACAGAGCGCCCGCAATCGGCAAGAACTGCGGATGCGACGGCCACCGCCTGTCGCATGACCTCGGGGCGACTGCAATTGAAGAGCAGCGCCGAGGCGCCGGAGGCAGCGATCCATCGCGCGGCTTCCTCGACGCTTTCACCGGAGCGCAACACCGGCGGCTTCGCCTCGGCCCCAGGCTCGTCGTGCAGCGTGAAGGAAATCCAGAACGGTTTTCCCGTTTCTGCCACAGCGTCTTGAACGGCTTCAGCCTCCGCGATCAGGCTGAGCGTTTCCCCCAGAAACACATCCACATAGGGATGTAGCTCCTCCACGAGCACGGCGAGATAGTCCTGTACCCGATCAGGCTGGAACAATTCCGGTTCGTAGGAGCCGAAGATCGGCGGAAGCGAACCGGCGACACGAACCGTACCCTCGCCCGCGGCATCGGCCGCCTCGCGCGCCAATCGCCCCGCAAGGGCGATCAGGCTTCGGCCCTCCTCGCGAAAGCGGTCCTCGCCGATATGAAACGGCACCAGCGCATAACTGTTCGTCGTAACCACATCGGCGCCCGCAGCTATGAATTCCGCATGCACGCGCCGGACGATGTCGGGACTTTCCATCAAGGCGAGTGCCGACCATTCCGGCTGCCGCAGTTCGGCGCCGAGACGCACCAGTTCACGGCTCATGCCGCCATCGAGTATTGTGACTGAGGTCATTGTTCTCCTCTCCCAACAATTCAGCGTTTGATCATCGATGACAGGGCAAAGGCCGTCACCGTATCGCGCACGCCGGATACCGCCGAAATTGCCTGCCAGATTTCCCGGATACGATCGGCGGTCCCGGCCTCCACCCGCACGACAAGGTCGAATTCGCCACTCATCACGTCGCAGGAAACGACTTCGGGAAACCGGCATCATCACCGCCGAGATCGCACTCGTGGACCGCAGGGTTGTCGGCAACCCGATGACGTTCATCGCCGGCATGGAAATCGAGCGGGAGAACTACGACGCGCTATCGCGGTTTCGCGCATGGCTGGCAAAGCAGGAGCACATCCAGCAGGTTTACTATGTAACCGGCGCGGTGGACCTCGTCGCAATCATCACCGCCCGGGATGTCGGCCACTATGACGAGATCGCAGCCCTTCTGATGTCGGAAAACCCGCAAATCAAGCGCATGCATACCAATGTCGTCCTAAAGGAGGTCAAGCTTGGAATGTTTGTCCCTATTTCAGACCAGGATATTGGCTCTTGATCCGAATCGAACGGGCAACCCCATTGAGTTTTCTGAACTTTAACCTTCTGCGAAACCTACTGTATGTCGCACGAGACGGCTTTGCCGGCCGCGTCAAAGACGCGGATGTCCTGCCCGCGTACGGAAAAAGAAATGTCCTGCAGGCGCGCGAACGCGCTCTCTCCATCCACCTTGACCAGGAATTTGTCGCTGGTGCCGGGCAGGTCCAGATAGAGGATTTGCACCTCGCCGAGATGTTCGATGAGATCGATGCTTCCCGTGAAGGTCGGATCGTTTTCGACGCCGGCAACCACCCGCGTATTTTCCGGGCGGATGCCGATGCTCACGGCCTCGCCTTTCGAAAGCCTGCCGGGTTCGGCGGTTAGTTCAAGCGTGATCCCGCAATCGAGCCGGCAGCGTGCCGATGCCGCGTCGCGCTCGACGACCGTTCCTTTCAGGATGTTCATCGCCGGCGAGCCGATGAACTGCGCGACGAAGAGGTTGGCCGGGTTGCGGTAAAGATCGGTCGGCGTGCCGACCTGCTCTATGTCTCCGTCCTTGAAGACGACGATGCGGTCCGCCAGCGTCATCGCCTCGACCTGGTCATGGGTGACGTAGATCATCGTCACATCCGGCATGCTTTGCTTGAGCTTGGCGATCTCGATGCGGGTGGCGACACGCAGGGCGGCATCGAGGTTCGACAAGGGCTCGTCGAACAGGAAGACCCGCGGATTGCGCACGATGGCGCGGCCGATGGCGACACGCTGCCGCTGCCCGCCGGAAAGTGCCTTTGGCTGGCGTTGCAGGTATTTGTCGAGCTGGAGGATTTCGGCCGCCTTGCGCACCCGCGCATCGATCTGCGCCTTCTGCGTTCCCGCGATGCGCAAGCCGAAGGCCATGTTCTCGTAGACGGTCATGTGTGGGTAGAGCGCATAGGACTGGAACACCATGGAGATGCCCCGCTTGGATGGCGCGACGGCATTCATCCGCGCACCATCAATGACAAGGTCACCGGACGAAATCGTTTCCAGGCCGGCGATCGAGCGCAACAGGGTGGATTTCCCGCAGCCCGAGGGACCGACGAAGACGATGAACTCGCCCGACTTTATCTCCAGATCGATCCCATGCAGGACTTCCAGATCCCCATAGGCCTTGCGGATATTTCTCAGCGACAGATCGGCCATCGTTCCACTCCGTTGTTCGATTTCAAAAGCACATGTCGTCAGGGCGCGAGCCCGGCCAGGAACCGCGTGATCGGCCCCGGCTTTCTGTCGAGAATTTCGAGGTCGTTCTTGCGCCGGATGGCGCGGCGAACGACCCGGGCGCCCAGATACCGCAGAGGCTCGGACGGCAGCCTCGTGCGCTTGCCGATGCCGACCAGACCGCACCGGCTCCAGATGTCGTCGCGCCCGAGGACGAGGCTCGCCATGATGCGGCCGGCGACGGGCGCCTGCGCGATGCCGGTGCCATTGAAGCCCATCGCATAGAAGATGTTCGCATGGTCCTTCAGATGCCCGAAGACCGGCAGATGCTGCGCCGTGCAGTCGATCGGGCCGCTCCAGTCATGGAGCACCGGAACGTCCTTCAATTCGGGATAGACCCGGTGCATTTCGCGGATATTCTCCGCGCCGCCGTCGCCGCTCCGGTTGAAACGGGCGTCGATACGGTCGCCATAGGCGATGCCGCCGGTGCCCCGGCCGAAGATCACCGTACCCTCGGGCGTGCGCTGGTAATAGAGGACATGCTGCTGTGCGTCGCAGATCGACGCCCCGTCCGTCCAACCGATCCGCGCGAGGATATCGGGCGCGGGCGCCGTTGCGATGACCTGGCTGCTGACCACATAGAGATAGGGATGCAGTTCCGAAATGGCGGAGAGCCAGGCATTTGCGGCGAGCACCACCTTGCCGGCGGTCAGTGTTCCCTCCGCGGTTCGCAATTTGGGCCGGGGGCCTGGCACGATCTCTAACACCGGGCTGCGTTCGTGAAGGACGATGCCCCTCGAAAGCGCCAGGCTGCGCAGGCCGATGGCGAGCTTTGCGGGCTGCACCGTCCCTGCCCTTTCCTCCAGAATGCCGACATAGGAGACGGCCGAGCCGGTGCGACGCAGGATGTCTTCGCGCCGGAGCGGACGGAAGCGGTCTTCGCCGAGCGCGCGGCAAAGTTCGGTTGCCGCCGTCCAGGCGCCTTCCTGGGCGGTCGAGCTGGCCGTCCACAGCCAGCCGTCGAGCCTCAAGTCCATGTCGATGGCGCCGGAGGCCTGCAGGCCGTTCAACTCCTCGATCGCGTCGGCGGTTGCCCGGCACAGCATGAGCGCGTCGTCTTCGCCGACAAGCGCGTGCAGCAGGTCGATTTCGGCAAACCAGCTATGGACCTGGCCGCCATTGCGACCCGAGGCACCGGAACCGCAGAAATCCGCTTCGAGCACGGTGATGCGCGTTTCGGGCGCCCGTTCCTTGATCCGGAGCGCGGTCCAGAGGCCGGCATAGCCGCCGCCGACGATGGCAACGTCGCAATCCGCGCTGCCCTGCAAAGGCGGCGCGACGGCATCCGCCGCGATGCTCTGCAGCCAGAACGAGCGATCGCCCTTTGGCGCCGCGACGGGCGGCCTCAGTGTGATGGTGTTCATGTTTCCGCCCTCTCCGTGCTGCCGATGACATCGACATATTTGTCAATCAGCCAGTCCGGGATGGCCCGGATGGGCTGCGGGAAGCCGCCGAGATGGGTGCAGGTTTCCGATGCCCTTTCGGCGGCGAGGTCGAGCGCCGCCTGCACGGGCAGGTCCGCGAAGAACCGCGAAGCGATGAAGGTCGCGATGAAACTGTCCCCCGCGCCACAGGTGTCGACGACGGTAACCGGCACGGAACCCGCCCTGGATGTCACGGTTCTATCGTCGTGGAAGGAGCCGCGCTTTCCGCAGGTGACGACGACCTGCCGGGCGCCTGCGGCCCTGAGCTGTGCGATCAGCGGTTCGACCGGCTCAGCCGGATCGTCCGGGCCGGAGGCGAAGACCAGCGGCACGTCGTGCAGCGAAAGGTCGAAATGCCGGGTGGAAACGTCGATGCTGAAGGGAACGTCATCCGCGACGAGCCGGCGGACGAGCGTTTCGCTGGAATTCGTGCCGAGATGCACCCAGTCGGCTTGCCGTAGCGCCTTGTAGCGATCTGCATCCGGAACGTAATTTTCCCCCACGCCGAGCGACTCGAGAAGGAAGCGCCGTTCGCCGGCGTCGTCCGTGAGCAACGTGACTGCCGATGCGCCGGGGCGGATCTCGACGTCATTGCGGTCGAGCCCCGCCTCCTCGATGGCGGCGAGCATGATGTCGGCTTCCGCATCCGGCCCCAGCGCGCCGAAATAGCGGGCATTCAAACCGTGCCGCCGCCATTGCACGGCAACATTGAGGGCATTGCCGCCCACGGTGACGAACCCTTTGCTGAGATAGGCATCGAGGCAATTGTCACCGACAGCGATCAGGTTGGGATTGGCCGTCGTCATTCTGTGTCCGCTTCATCGAGATGGGGGGCAATGGCGTCGAGGCATCGCCGCCAGGCGGCAAGGGGATCGAGCGCATAGGAACCGTTGCCGAAAGGTTCGAAGGTCAGCGTGCCGGCGAAGCCGTGCCTGCCGAGTTGTCCGAGATAGTCGCCGAGCGGCAGGTTGCCGTCGCCCCAGGCAAGATGCCCGGCTGGCGTTCCATCCACGATATGCACATGCGCGATGCGCTTGCCGAAGCGCTCGAAGTAGCCGTCGATGCTGTCGTTTGCCGTCGCCATGGCGACGAGATCGAGAACGATGTCGATATCGTCGCCGTCGAGCGCGCGCCGGAAGCTGTGAAGCGCGTCGGCATCGGTGACGATGTTGCTTTCGAGGCGCTGAAGGGGTTCCAGCAGGCAGCAGACGCCAAGCGAGCGTGCATGGGCCGCAATCCGGTTGATCGACTGGATCGAATTGCCCCAGGCGGTTTCGCGGCTTTCGCATTCGAAGCCGCGGCCGGGCGTCAGGAAAAGATACTTCGCACCAAGTTCCGCGCAAATGTCGGCCGCGCGCAGGAAACGCTCGACGCTCGCCTCGCGATAGGCGCTGTCGCCGGAGGCGATGTTGATCGGATAGAGGACCTGCTCGGGCGTGAAGCAGTGGACCGTCAGGCCGTTGTCGCCAAGGATCGCCTTCACCTCCGCAAGCCGCGCGCGATTGTCGTGGAAGAGATCGAGATGCGGGGCGACACCCCAGAACTCCATCCGCTGGAAGCCCATGCCGCTGAGTTTTTCGGCGGTCCAGCGGAAGGGGTGGTGCTGGAAGGAGAAGTTCGCACCGATGAGCTGTTGTCGTTTCAACATGATGCCTGCCCTATTTTCCGATGCCTTCGGCCAGTCCGCGGATGAAGAAGCGCTGGGCCGCAAAGAAGGCGATGACGATGGGGAGTGCCGAGAGTGTCATGGCGGCGAAGACAACCGCGTAGTTGGTGCCGTGTTTTGCCATGATCGAGGTGAGGCCGACGGGCAGCGTCTGCAGATCCGCGCCGCTGGTGAAGATCATCGCGAAGAGATATTCGTTCCAGGCGAAAAGCACATGCAGGATGACGCAGGAGACCAGGATCGGCTTGCACAGCGGCAGCGTCACCTTCCAGAAGATCTGGCCTTCGCTGGCGCCGTCCATGATGGCGGCCTCGTCGAGGTCCCGCGGTAGCCCCAGCATATAGGCGCGGATCAGAAAGGTCGTGAAGGGAATGCGGAAGGCGGTGTAGAGAATGATGAGCGCCCAGTAGGTATTGTAGAGACCGAGGTCCTGCATCATGCGCACCAGCGGGATCACGGCGACCGTCGGGCTGAGCATGAGGCCGCCGAGCACGATGCCGACGAAGAACGGCTTTCCCGGCAGTTTCGAGCGGGTGAGGCCATACGCCGTCCAGGCGCTGACCAGCACCGTGCAGATGGCCGATGCAAGCGTGACGATGACGCTGGTCGCGATGTAGTTGCGGATGCCCTGGTTCCAGGCCGAAATGTAGTTCGCAATGCCGAAACCGCTCGGCAGCGCGAAGGGATTGCCGAAGATTTCGGCATTGGTCTTGAAGCCGTTCAGCGCCATCCAGAACAGCGGATACAGGACGAGGATGCCGAGGCTGATGAGGAAGGTCACGAGGCAGACTTTCGCCAGCACGGCGACGAAGTCGGTGCGCTCGGTTTCCCGGGTGTCATAGGCGAGGCTCACAGCTCGACCCTCCGTCTTTTCGTGTACCAGAGCTGCGCGAAGCCGGTCAGGAGCGTAATGACGAAGATCACCGATGCGATCGCCGCGCCGTAGCCGAAGTCGTTTTCGATGAAGCCCTGCTGGTAGAGCCATGTGCCCAGCACCTGGCTGCTGTTGTTCGGCCCGCCGCCGGTCATCACCATGACCTCGTTGAAGACCTGGAACGCGCCGGTGATGGTGACGATCACCATGAGGCCGGTCATCTCGCGGGTCAGCGGAACGGTGATGTTCCACAGGCGCCGCCAGGTGCCCGCCCCGTCCATGATCGCCGCATCGTAGAGTTCGCGCGGGATCTTCTGGATCGCGATGGCGAAGAGCAGCGTGGAATAGCCGAAACCCTGCCACTGGCTCATGGCGATGATGGCGTAGATCGCGGTGCCCTCCTCGCCGAGCCAGGCGCGCGACCAGCCGGCAAGGCCGATCTGCGTCAGCGCCGAATCGAGAAGGCCGATATCGGGCTGGTAGATGAAGTAGAACAGCAGGCCGGTGACGGTGATCGAGATGGCCGAGGGGATGAAGTAGACGGCGCGCCAGAACCGGCGCCATCTCTCCTCGCTCAGCCCCTCGATGAGCGCGGCGAGCACGAAGGCGCCGAAAACCTGGAAGATGACGGAGATGACGGCATAGAGCGTGTTGTTGACGATCGCCGTCCAGACGACCGGGTCGCCCGTGAGGCGCCGGTAATTGTCGAGCCCGACGAAGTCGGTCTCACCCGTGAAGATGTCCTGGTTGCGCGTGCTGACGAGGAAGTTGTCGATGATCGGGTAATAGACGAACCAGAGGATCAGGACGAAGGCGATCAGGACCCAGCGGAAGGACGCGATCCCGGCGAGCGGGCCGGGCCGGTCTCTTTCAGGCCGGCCCGGCCCGGTGAAGCCGATTTTGACGGCTTCACCCTTCTGCTCATGCTTTATGACAGTCATTTCAGGCCGATCCTCACTTGGACGAAGCCGCCGCTTCCTTGACCCGCTCCATGACCTCTTCGGGCGTCATCGAGCCGCCGATCAGCGCCTGGAGACCGGACAGCCAGGCGGACGCCACACGCGGCGGGTTGGCCGTGTCGAGCCAAGGCATCAGGTAGGAAGCGTCGGCGATCACCTTGAGACCATCGACCACGGCCGGGTTCATGGCGTCCGCCGAATATCCGCCGACTGTCGCGCTCGGCTGGCCGTAAGGCGGCGCGGAGAGAACCTTGCCGTTTGCCGCCGAGGTCACGAAACGCATGAAGTCGATCGCAAGCGGGATGTTCTTGGATGCCGCATTGATCATGTAGCCTTCCGGCGCGCCTTCGACAGCCTTGGGATCACCCTTCGCGTCCTTCGGCACGGGAAGCGTGAAGAAGCCGAAATCGTCCCGGTTCAACGCGCCGTCCGCGGTCGACTGATCGAATTCGATGATCTCCTGATAGTACATGGCGGACTTGCCGTTGCTGAACTGCTGCAGAGCCGATGCATAGGATGAGCCGTTCGTGCCCGAACCATCGGAGCATTCGTCGATGAGCTGCTTGAACTGCGTCAGGCTGGCGACATAGCCGGGATCGGCGAATTCGGCGGTGGCAGGGACGAAATCCTTTTCGAGCGTCGCCTGCGGCACGTTGTAGGCCAGCAGCTGCCCGGCATAATGCACGCCCGGCCAGCCTTCCTTGTTGCCGAAGGAGACCGGCGTGACACCGGATTTCTTCAGGGCGGCGCAGGCGCTGAGCAGGTCCTCGAAGGTCTTGGGCTCGGCGACGCCCGCCTTTTCAAACAGACTCTTGTTGTAGCCCATGAACTTGGCGTCGAGATAAAGCGGAATGCCGTAAAGCTTGCCATTGTACTGGAAGGCGGAGACGGCAGCGGTCGCAAGCGTCTTGCCCCATTCGGTGTCGGGGCCGATGACCGGGGTCAGATCGACGGCGCGGTTTCCGCGCACGAAATTCTCGCCCCAGCTTCCCGTCCAGGTGAAGTAGACGTCCGGCAGCGAATTGGAGGCGACGAGCGCCTTGGTCTTGCCCTTCACGCTGTCGTCGCTCTCCTGGATGAGCTCGACCTTCACGCCGGGATGAAGCTTTTCATAGTCCCTGGCGGCATCGACGAAGAAGGGAGAAAGCTGTTGCAGACCGAATTTGGTCAGCACGCTGACCGTGCCCGAATAGTCGACCGTCGCATTGGGGTCGGCGATGACCGGCTCGGCCGCAGATGCAGCACCGACGCTGCCGATGACGAAGGCGGCGGTCGCGATGGCCGCAAGGCTGGTCGTGCTCAAGAACGTATTGGCTTTCATTTCGCAGTTCCTCTCTTGTTTTCGTTACGTCAGCATGCGTCAGGCAACCGGTCCGGCGTCGCCGCCGGACCGGAAGATCTCAGTATTCGACACGCTTGTAGTAGCGGCGCGTGGTCAGCGGGTGATCGCGCAGCACTTCCAGATGGGCGCTCAGGCGCTCCAGCATGGTCGCCAGGACGATCGGCGAGATGAGGCTGCGCGTCTTGGCCGAGACGCCCGGAAGCTTGGCGGAGGCCGCGTCGAGAACGCGCACCTTGTCGGTGTAGCGCTTGGCGAAATTCTCCACGCGGTCCGTCAGCGGGCGGAAGGCATCCTCGCCCTTGAAGACGAAGAGGCTGACGCCCGGCTCCACCAGCTCCAGCGTTCCGTGGAAGAAGTCGGATGCCTGCACGGGGCGGGTGCGGATCCATTGCATCTCCTCCAGAATGCACATGCCGTAGTAGTGCGCTTCCGGCCAGACCGAGCCTGCGCCGGTAAAGATGTGGTAGGTCTCGTCCTTGATTTCCCGGGCGAGCGCGGCGGCCTCGGCCTCGTAGCCTTCCTTCACCGAAACCAACAGTTCCGGCAGCAGCGCCAGTTCGCCGACCGTCGCATCGAAATCGGCGTATTCGCCGCGCTCGGCCAGCAGGGCGAGCACGATGAGCAGGGTCTGGAGATAGAAGGATTCCGAAGACGTATCGTCCTCGGCGAAGTTGGTGAAGTTGTGATCGGCGTCACGGCCGAGCGGCGTATCCTTGTGGCCGGTGAGCGACAGCGTCTTCACGCCACGTTCCTTCAGGAAGGCGAGAAGCTGCACGCTCTCCTTGGTGGTGCCGGAGAGCGACGGCAGCACGACCAGCGCCTTGTCGTCGAGGCCTGCCGGCGGCTCCAGAACGACCTGTGCGGAATAGGCGGCCGAAATCGGGAAGAGCGTTGCGTTGCGTGCAAGCTCGATGGCCGGCTGGGTCAGAAATTGCACGCCACCGGTCCCCATGAAGAAGATACGTTCCAGACCGCCGTCCAGCAGTTCACGCATCAGGACACGCACGTCCTTGGCGATTGCAACCGCGCCGCTTTGGATCTTTACAAAGCGATCCCTGTCGAAATTGAGCATTTGAACCTTCCCGTTTTGCGTTTCCGATCGCTTCGCTGTACGCCAGCGTCGTCACGCAAATGATCGTTGAAACAATGTGAGATCGATCTCACACATATTTAGCGCACAAGACTTCCGTGCTGGCAAGTGGGGCGGCATAAAATTATGTGGGACTGTACTTGCCGTTCAGCCAGCAATGCTCCGGCTGACGGAGCCACGGACTATCAGCTTGGTTTCAAAAAGGATTTTTTCCGGCGGATGGTCTTTTCCGGAGAGCCGGTCGAACAAAAGCCGCGCCGCCGCACGCCCGATTTCCGAGACCGGCTGCGAGACGACGGTGATCTGCGGATCGGTAAATGTCGCCAGATTGAAGTCGTCGAAACCGATCAGCGAGATGTCGTGTGGAATGGAGATTCCCATCGAACGGAAGGCAAGAAGAGCGCCTTGTGTCATCAGGCTGTCGACCGTGAAGAGTGCCGTCGGTGGCATCTTCTGACTGAAGAGGCGTATTGTCGCGTCGACGGCGTGCTCCACCGTGGATTGCGAAACGGCGATCAGCCGGTCGTCCGGTGCGATGCCGCCGGCAGCAAGTGCGGTCCGGTAGCCGGTCATGCGCTCGCGCGAGGTGAAGATGCGCATGTCGTCCTGCAAGAGGCCGATGCGGCGATGGCCCATGGCGATGAGATATTCCACCGCCTTGCGCGCGCCGCCCTCATTATCCACGACCACATGGTCGCACTCGATGTCCTCGGCGACACGGTCGATCAGGACGAGAGGCACGTTTTCGAGGTTCAGGCTTTGAAGGTGGGCGTTGTTCGTCGCTGAGGTCGGCGCCACGATGAAGCCGCGTATCGACAGTGAGCGCAGGCTCGACAGAAGCGAAATCTCCTGGTCCAGCTCCTCCTCGCTGCTGCCGATCACGAGGTTGTGCCCGCATTCGCGTGCAAGAGCCTCGATATCATGGGCGATCCGAGCGAAGAACGGATTCTGGATATCCCCGAGGATACAGCCGACGATCGGCAATTGACCGTTGCGCAGCGCCTGCGCCAGGCGATTGCCACGATATCCCAGCTTTTCCGCCGCCGCCTGAACCTTCTGGGCGGTCTCGTCGCCAACATAGCCGTAACTGTTTAGAGCCCGGGCGGCCGTCGCGCGCGACACATTGGCGAGCGCCGCCACATCCTTCAAAGTCGCCGGTTTGCGAACCATGTCACCCTTCAATCGCACAAGCAGAACGCGTCACGGTCCCCTTGTAGCGTCGGGCGATCGCTTCGACTAGCCATGCGAATGCGCGGCACTCCCTGCCCTAGATGGCGGCGTCATTTGCGGACCATGCTGAAGGAGAAATGGCTGCCGCGATGATAGTCGAGGGCATAGTTGACCGGCGCTCCGGCGGCGTTGAAACAGGTTTCGGTGATGAGCAAGGCCGGGCCGAAGTCCTTCAGGCCATGCCGGTCCACCACCTCGACCGGCAGCAAGACGGCGGAAACGCTCGCCGCCGACATCCGGGGGCGATTGCCGTATTCCTCCATGAGCTGCATCAGGGAGCCGCTCCAGTCGATATCATAGAGGCGTCCTGCGATGAGGCTGCGGGGCATGTAATCTATGCAGTAGAGGATGGGCTCGTCCTGGTGCAGGCGGATGCGCTCGATGCGGATCACCCGGTCGCCCGGGGCAAGCCTCAGGCTCTCTGCAACGCGTGTATCCGGTGTTTCCTCCGAAATGGAAACCACCTTGTTGACCGTGCTGTAGCCGTAATGGCGAACCATGTCCGTCACGCTCTCGAACACGGTGATCGGACGGTCGACCTGCACGGCAGTCAAAGCAGAGACGAAACGGCCGCGTCCGTGCTCGACATTGATCACATCGTCCTGCTCGAGTAGTTTCAGGGCTTCGCGCAATGCCGGCCGGGAAATCTTGAACCTTTGCGTCAATTGCGCTTCGGTCGGCAGCCTGTCGCCCGGCCTGAGCCCCTCGTCGCGTATGAGATCGGCGATCCTGTCCCTCAACTGAACGGCGATGGTGCGGGAATCGCGAAGGGGTTCCTCCACCGGGATGCCTCCTCATTCATGGTATCGCGCCTTCCTTGTCTGACAAATCCGGCAGGGTCAAGTGCGGCGCGCAGCGCCGCTCCGCACCCATGAAACGCCCCGGAATCTCCGCGGGGGCGGACGGACATTGGACATCGTCATCTTACAACCGTGTCCCACGGTCACCTCATGCGCCCAGCCGCTCGGAAGATCCCCTCAGGACGAGCCAGCCCGACAGGATGATGATCGCGGCACCGAGCACCGTGTGCGGTTCAACGGGCGTTGCGAAGAGGAGAACACCATAGAGACAGCCCCAGATGATCTGGCTGTACTGGAACGGGGCCACGACCGAGGCTTCGCCGACCCGGAACGCGCGCACCAGCAGCGCGTGGCCGCCCAGCATGAGTGCGCCGCCCGCCAGCGAGAGTCCGTAATCGGGAAGCTCGAGCGGCACCATATCGGTCGCAACGGCTGCAACGGCCAGCGCAACGGGCGTCATGACGATGAGCAGGCTCGCCACCAGCGCCGCGTCCGTTTCCGCCATCTTGGCCCGGCGCAGCAGGATCAGCGACAGCGCGAAGAACACCGCAGAAGCGAATGCTGCAAGATGGCCGAGATTGAGTGGCGCGACACCCGGCTTGAGCGCCACGACGACACCGGCAAAGCCGATGAGCACGCCCGCCCAGCCGATGCGCGAGAGCCGTTCACCGAGAAAGACGAAGCCAAGCATGGCGACGAGGATCGGCGTCAGGAAGGCAATGAGATAGGCCTCGGCCAGCGGAAGTTTGGCGAAGGCATAGTGGATGAGCAGCGTATCGACCGCGAGCAGAAGGGCCCGCCAGAAGGCGAGCGACGGCTGGCGCGGCACCAGACGGTGAAGACGCCCCGTGGCAATGGCATGTCCCAGAAGCAGGACAAGCGCCGCGACGGTGATGAAAAACGTCACCTGCGGCGCCGGTATCGTGCCCGCCATGATCTTGACGATGGCGTCGGTTGCCGAAAACACGAAAAAGGCAAGGAGAACGAGCACCGCCCCCCGGCCGTTGGACGGCACGACTGGCGCGCCGCCCTCTTCAATCACGGATGCCTC
The DNA here is from genome assembly GCF_004284735.1 of Shinella sp. JR1-6. Lineage (NCBI taxonomy): Bacteria > Pseudomonadati > Pseudomonadota > Alphaproteobacteria > Hyphomicrobiales > Rhizobiaceae > Shinella > Shinella sp. JR1-6. The sequence continues at coordinate 13,256 of NZ_SHMI01000033.1, forward strand.
AGCGGACATTGAAACGGCCGAACCTTTCCTCGATGCGGGCCTGCGCATATTCGAGGCAGATCGACAGAATCCAGTAGATCATGGAAGCGGTTATCAGCATTTCGATATGACGGAATTCGGTCTGGCCCTGGGTGCGGGCAAGATACATGATTTCCCAGACGCCCACCACGGAGACGAGCGAGGAATCCTTCAGCATGGCGATGAACTGATTGCCGGTCGGCGGGATGATGACGCGCATGGCCTGCGGCAGGATGACGAGCGCCATGGTCTGCGCCGGGCTAAGGCCGAGGGCGGTCGCACCCTCCGTCTGGCCGCGATTGATGCTCTGGATGCCGGCCCGGAAGATTTCCGTCATATAGGCGCCATAACAAAGCGACAGCGCCAGGATTCCGGCCGGCACGGCGCCGATCACGTAGCCGACCTGTGGCAGGCCGAGATAGATGATGTAGATCTGCATGAGCAGCGGCAGGCCACGAAAGAGCGACGTATAGAAGGTCGCAAGGCCGTAGATGACGCCGTTGTTGGAGAGTTTGGCGATGGCGCCGGCAAGGGCGATGATGGTCGCGATAATGATGGAGATCGCGGAAATATAGAGCGTCGTCGTCACACCCTGCGTGATGAGGAAGCCGATCTTCTTGGCGATGAAGGCGAAAGAGAGATCGAAGGAATAGAAGAATAGCATCAGGAGCACGAAGAGCTCGACCCAGACGCCAACCACCTGCCAGCGGCGCGGCAGCTGGCGCAGCGCCTTCCAGTTCGCCGCGAAGATGAGCGCGATCAGCACCGATGAGACGATGCGGCCGACGACCTGGTTCTCCTTCAGCCAATCGACCGAGGACGGCAGGATACGGCCGATCCATGCGGAGCTGACGCCGATGGAATAAAGCACTGCCGCGACGACGACGAGGACGAGCAGGCCGCCGACCCTGCGCGATGCTTCGGGATAGGTGAGTATCAATCGGCCAATCATGTTCCGCCCCTTGTTCTCGTTGAAGCCGCTTACGCTGCGCGTTCGCGCCACCAGTCCTGCGCCTGGAGTTTCCAATAGGTGAGCTGCGCCACGGCAAGCCCGGCGAGACCACCGGCCCAGACGAGGCCGAAGGGTTCGAAGAGCTTGTAGCGCTCGGTTTCGCCGAGAATGCCTTCCGCGATGACCTTGCCGCCGATCGCCGTGGTGTTGAGCCCGTGCCCGCCGAAGGCGGTGCAATACCAGACACCCGGACTCATGCGCCCGATCTGGGGCATCAGATGGCGGGCATAGGACATCAGGCCCGACCAGGCGAGCTCTGTCCTGAGATCCCTGAGCTGCGGATAGGTGCCGATCATCTCGGCGCGCAATTCCTTGACCAGGCCGGCCGTGGAGGCGGCATGGGTGGTGATGCGCCCACCCCACAGGATGCGGCGACCGCCGTCGACGAGGCGGTAGTAATCGCCGGCCCTGCGATTGTCGCCGATGGCGTTTTTCGTGGCAATCGCCGTGGCGATCAGTTCCGGCGCTTCTTCGCTAACCATGACATAGGTGGCGATCGGCAGGAAGGACCGCTTCAGCCTGCCGTTCAGCCCGTCGGTGTAGCCGCCTGTCGTGAAGACGACATCATGGGCTCTCACCTCGCCGCCCGCCGTTTTCACCCGTTTTTCAGTGCGGGAGAAATCCACCGATGTTGCGGGCGACTGCTCGCAGATGCGTCCGCCGAGACGCTCGATCTCGGCCGCGATGGCGCGCAGGTAGTTGAGCGGGTGCATGTGGAAGGCGTTCGGATTGCGCAGCGCCTGGAAGTAACGCTCGGACTTCAGCACGGCGCGTACGGCGTCGCGGTCCATATAGTCGAGGTCGTAACCGTATTCGCGGCGGGTCTCGTCCGCATAGGCCTTGAGGCTCGGGCCGTCGTCATAGCGCAGCACGCTCATGATGCCCGGTTCGGGCCGGGCGCCGTCGATACCGAGCGACTTGATGTTCTCGCGGATGAAATCCATGCCTTCGATGGAGAGATGGTGCAGCTTGCGCGCCGCATCTTTGCCGGTCACGCGGGCAATGTCGTCTCCGCCCGTCGCATAGCCGGGGCCGACGAAACCACCATTGCGCCCGGAGGCACCAAAGCCGACGCTTTCGGCCTCCAGCACCGTGACGCGTTTGCCGGCGCGGGCCAGCTGCAGCGCCGTGGTAAGGCCGGCAAGGCCGGCGCCGACGATAACCGCGTCGCATTCGACCGTGCCCGAAAGCGCCGGGCGCGTCGTCTGGTCCGCCATGGTTCGTTTGTAATAGGTGTCCGGATAGGACATCGCATGCTCCCCCTCAAATGAAATGGCGCGGGCTTATCCGCCCGCGCCGGTCTTGCATCAGTCGGCGCTGTAATCCTTGCCGTACCACTTGGTGGTGAGCGTCCCTAGCGTGCCGTCCTTCTTCATCTCCTCGATGATGCCGCCAACCTTGGCGGTCCATTCCGGATCGACCTTCTCGGCGATGACGACGAGCGGCTCACGGAAAGCGTATTCGCCCTCGAGAATCTTGACCGGGTAGCCATTCTTGATGGCGTTCATCGCGGTCTGCTCGGGCGCGATCACCGCGTCGAGGCGAACGCCCGCGCCAAGGCGCAGGTCGTCGAAGGGCAGCATGGAGTCGGCAAAGGTGCGGACTTCACCCGGCTCCAGCTTGTATTCGATCGGCGGCAGGCCCGGCGCATCGATTTCGAGCTTGCGGTTGATGAAGTCTTCCGAGGTCGTTGCCGTCTCGACGCCGATCACCTTGCCATTGAGGTCGGTGACGGACTTGGCGTCGCTGTCCTGGTGAACGACGTAGACATAGGGGCTGTAGTAGTAGATGCCGACGAAATCGATCACCTGGGCGCGCGCCTTGGTGGGCGTGACCGAGCCGACGCCGAGATCGTAGCGGCCCTGCCAGCGGCCACCGGTCAGCGTCTGCCAGTCCGGCGTCTCGAAGCTCACCTCGACGCCGAGGCGCTTGGCGATCTCGCGCGACACGTCGATGTCGAAACCGACCATCTCATTGCTGTCGTCGAGATAGCTCTGGGGCGGCCAGCCGCTGTTGGTGGCGACAACCATCGCCTTCTTTTCCATGACGCGGTCGAGCGTCTCGCCGGCCTGGGCAGACACGGCGGCAGCGACGAAGGCGGCGCCTACCGCCAGTCGCATGAAGAGCTTTTTCATGTGGTCCTCCTTGTGATCCGTCAGCTCAGATCCCCGTTTATGTAAGATGTCTGACAACCGAATGTGTCGACTCTCGTTCTCCACTGTCAAGGGGACGCGCATGAAAGAAGGAGATCGCTTCATGCTGCAGCGACATGAAACTGCGTAGACGTGCCCGCTATAGCACGTGAGCTGGGATCGGGCCGAGATAGTCATTGCTAAGATCGCGGGAATTGAGGCTGGTGGAGACGATCGCCTGGCCATCCGTGGATCCTATAGGCATGGCTGCGGAGGAAGGCGATCGCTCCAAGTTTTACAAAGAAGCGCGCGAGCGGCAGCCGTTGACGATGCCGCAAAGCGCGCCCACCGCCATGCTGAGCAACACGGCGAGCGGCGCCCTGCGATCCTCCCAATCCAGCGCTAGAACGTCTCCTATCCGATAACGTCTGATTTCAATTACGTGAGGATTTTGGTCGGTGTCCCGCGCTATCGGCGCGGAAGCCGGTTTGTGAAATTCGTTCAACTCACGCCAAAGCGCTCGGGCCGGAAGGTGGCGAGCATTGGGTGCTCAGCGCCCTTTGCCACCTCATAGGCAAGCAGTTCCCCGACGATGAGGCCGAGTGTTGCGCCACTGTGGCTAAAGGCGACATAGTAGCCCGCGATCGCTTTGAGTGCGCCGACCACCGGTTCACCGTCGCCGGGGATAGGCTTGCCGCCGACGCCGATGGAAGCGACCTCAAGCTTCGGATTGCCCTCCATCACCTTCGCTGCCTCGGCCAGCAAGGCATCCACGACGGCCTCGTCGATGTCGTAGCCGCCATCCGCGCGCGCGGTCACGCCCTCGTCCGCCGCCCAGTCGGCATCCAGCGAGAAGGTGCCGCCCGGTGCGGGGCGGACGGCGATGCGCGGCGTGTTGAGGACAGCGCGCAGGGGATGGGCGAGTGGCTTTGTTTGCACGAGCAGGGCGAGCGGCGTTCCGTCGCCGATCGTCTGGCCGCTATCCGCCGCCATCCGCGGCACCGCAGGCCCAGTCGCGAGCACGACGGCATCCGCAGCGAAGCGGGTGCCTGTCACGGTTTCCGCCCCCACTGCCCGACTGCCCTCAACAATGACGCGCGCCGCGCCCTGATCCGTCACCAGCACCCCGCCGAGGGCCGAAAACTCTTCAAGAAGCAGGCCGATCAAAGCCGGCAGGTCGACCCAGCCTTCACCGGGATTGAAGATCGCGCCCTGCGGCGTGATCGCCCTGGCATCGATGCCGGGCGTGACGCCGGCGACGGCAGCGGCCGGAAGCCATTGTGCATCATAGGCAAGCGAGACTTCGTAGCGATAGGCCGCGTCGATCTCGTTGCGCATGTCGTCGGCGTCCCAGGTCAGGCCGCCGTCGAAGCGAAGCCAGTCGACATCCGGAAACCGCGCCGCAAGCGTGCGGTAGCGGTCGATGCCGGCCATGCGCAGCCGGTGATAAGGCTCGGAGCGCATGCGCGCTGAATTCAGCCAGGAGAGCGAGTGGCCCGAGGCGCCATTGGCCGGCGGGCCGTCATTAAGGATGGTAACGCGGATGCCGCGCCGGGCAAGCTGAACGCCGGTGGAGACGCCGAAGATACCGGCGCCGATGATGACGGCCGAGGAGATGATGGTGTCGGTCATTGGATGTCTTTCAATCGTTTGGTCATGCAGGTGAAAAAAGCTGTTCAGAGCGGCTCCCAGCGGCCGCTCCCCGCGGAGCGGAAGAGCGCGTCGATGGCCTTCATATTGGCGAGCGAATCGTCCAGCCCGGCTTCGAGCGGCGTGCCGGTGAGAACGGCGTCGGCAAAGGCATCGGCCTGCTCGCGGTACTGGTCGACCGGCGCGATGGCGATCTCCTCTCGCCCGCCTCCGGCAAGATCGCGGCCGTCGTCCAGCACGAGCCGGGTCGGCGCATCGGCCGGCGCATTGAAGGGAACGGGGATTTCCAGGCGCGCCCACGTTCCGAGCACCGTGACCTTCTGCGTGAGGGCAAGCTGCGTGGAACAGGTGAAGGCAAGCTGCCGGCCTTCGGGAAACGCCAGCAGCCCGCTCGTCAGCCGGTCCGTGCCGAAGGTGGGATCCCTCTCCATCAGCGCAATCGCCCGCAGCGGCTCGGCGCCGAACAGGAAGCGGGCGGTGTTGACGGCGTAGCAGCCGACGTCGAACAGGCTGCCTCCGCCGATATCCGCCTGGTTGCGTACGTTTCGCGGATCGTCCAGATAGTAGGAGAATATCGTCAGGATGGCCCTCACCTCGCCGAGCCGCCCTTCGGTCACCAGTGCGCGCGCCGTCTTCCACTGCGGGTGGTGGCGCACCATGAAGGCTTCGGCGACAGGCAGGCCGGCGGCCTTCTGCGCGGCCGCAAGCTCCACCGCCTGTGCGGCGCCAAGCGCGATCGGCTTTTCGCAGAGTACCGGCTTGCGGTGTTCCAGCGCCTTGATCGTCAAAGGCACATGCAGGTGATTAGGCAGCGGATTGTAGATGGCGTCGATCGCGGGATCGGCCAGCAGGTCCTCGTAGCTGCCATAGGCCCTGGCGATGTCGAAGCGCGCGGCCATCTCCGTGGCCCTGCCCAGATCGCGCGAGGCAATGGCCGTCACGCGGCCAAGCCGGCTGGACTGGATGGCGGGGATCACCGCCTTTTCGGCAATGCCCGCGCAGCCGAGCACGCCCCAGCGTATCCTTCGTGTCATTATGTCCTCCTTCCCGGCTTAGAGCACTTCCGCGAGGAAGCGCTGCAGACGCGGGCTCTGCGGGTTGTCGAAGATCGCCTCGGGCGTGCCGGCCTCCACCACACGCCCCTCATCCATGAAGACGACCTGATCGGCGACGCGGCGGGCAAAGCCCATCTCATGCGTAACGACGACCATGGTCATGCCACGCTTGCCGAGATCGGCCATCAGATTGAGCACGCCCTTGACCAGCTCGGGATCGAGCGCGCTCGTCACCTCGTCGAAGAGAATGACTTCCGGCTCCATGGCGAGCGCGCGGGCAATGGCGACACGCTGTTGCTGGCCGCCCGAGAGGCCGCCGGGCCGGTGATGCCGCCGGCTCGCAAGACCGACATCGGCAAGGCTCGCCTGCGCGATGCGCTCGGCCTCGGCCTTGGGCAGGCCCTTGATCTTCGTCAGCGAGAGCATGACGTTTTCCAGCGCCGTGTGGTCCGGGAAGAGGTTGAAGTGCTGGAACACCATGCCGACCCAGCGGCGCAGGGTTTCCGGCTTCATGGAAAGGATGCTCTCGCTGTCGATGAGGATGTCGCCGCTCTTCGGCTCGACGAGGCGGTTGAGCCCGCGCAGCAGCGTCGACTTGCCGGAGCCGGACGGACCGATGATGCAGGTGACGCTGCCCGGCTTCACCGAAAGGTTGACGCCTTTGAGCACGTCGAGTTCGCCATAGGCCATGCCGAGATTGCGCACATCGAGGCTGCCGCCCTTGAAGACAGCCCCGGACGCACGGCTGGCGCCGTCCAGTTCGCTGACCTCCTCCAGCCCGCTGGTGATGATCGCCGGGCGCTGCTTGCCGATGCGCAGGCGATTGTCGATGGCGTTGACGACATGGGTGAGCGGCACGGTGACGACGAGATAGAAGATGCCCGCCAAAAGCAGCGGCGAAAGGTTGCCGGTGACGACGGCCTGATCCTGTCCCACACGGAAAATCTCGCGCTCGGAGGCAAGCAGGCCGAGGAAATAGACGAGGCTCGAATCCTTGACATTACCGATGAACTGATTGACGAGGGCCGGCAGTACGCGGCTCACGCCCTGCGGCACGACGATGAGCCGCATGCCTTGGCCATAGCTCATCGAGAGCGCTCGACAGGCTTCCATCTGACCACGGTCGACGCTTTGAATGCCCGAGCGAAAGATCTCGCCGATATAAGCGCCAGCGATCAGGCTGAGCGCCAGGATGCCGAGCGGATAGGGCGACGGGCCGAACAGTTCGCGGCCGATGCGGGCGAATCCCTGGCCGATCAGCAGGATGGTGACGATGGCCGGCAGGCCGCGAAAGATATCCGTGTAGAGGCGTGCGGGGATGCGCAGCCAGGGCGATCGGGAAATGCCCATGATGGCGAGCACCATGCCGATGACGACGCCCAGCACAGTCGAGGCCGCCGCAAGGATAAGCGTGTTCTTCAGGCCGACTGTGATCATGGTCGGCAGCACTTCGGCCATGGCGTTCCAGTCAAGGAAGCTGCGGCGCAGGTTTTCAAGCCAGTTCATCAGGAGGTCCCTTGGAAAAAAGACCGGTCCGACCGGAGAGGCCGGACCGGCAAGGCGGCATCACTGCTTGGGAAGATAGGAATCCGGCATCGGCGTTCCGGGGAACCACTTTTCGTGCAGGGTCTTCCAGGTGCCGTCCTGCATGGCGGCCTGGAGAGCTTTGTTCAGCGCCTCGCGCAGGGCGTCATTGCCCTTGCGGACGACAAAGCCGGCCGGCGCGTCGAAGCTCGGGATGTTGACGGCGACCTTCAGTTTGGGATAGCGCGCCGAGTAGTCCTTTGCCGCCTCGTAGTCGAGGAAATGCGCATCGACCGTTCCGTTGTTGAGCGCGGAGACGGCAGAGTTGTTATCCGGGAATTTTACCAGATCGGCCCCCGTGAAATTCTTTTCGGCATAGATTTCCTGCAAGGTGCCTTGCACGACGCCAAGGCGCTTGCCCTTGAGGCCGTCCGCATCGGTGATGCCGGCATCCGCTGTCAGCACTGTAAGGAAGCCGGCGAGATAGCCGTCAGAGAAGTCGACCGTCTCCTTGCGCTTGTCCGTCGTGCCGATCGCGGCGGCGGCGACGTCGAAGCGGCTATTTGTTGAGTATCGGTCGGATTAGACCCGGTTTTTCATGTAGCCTTGCCCCTGCTGAAGCGACGCAAAGAATTGGCATTAAAGGGAATTTTTTAGCTACGCATGGGTTAGGATAAACCAACAAACCGGGTCAAATCCCGGCGATATTCAACATCTTCGCCGATCTCCTCGCCAGGCTGAAGCGTCATCAGCACGAGCTGCATATTTGTTGCCGTATAAAGAACACGGCGAAAATCCGTGTTTCCCTCGGTCAGTTCCTCGATGTCATCAACAAATCCACGCATGATATGCTCCTTCTTCCAATTCATTTCACAAGTTTGGCTCGTTTCGTTGATCTCACTCAAATCCGCCCAATGAGACCTTCGCATATGGTCTTGTCGCCGATACGACTTCGGCGACAGTATCCTCAAGCTGTCCTTCCAGCAGCGGCGCGTCCACATCAAAGCATCCGCCAGGAAATCGAGACTCGTCGACCTGTGCATTCACGCACGGAGATCCCTTTGGTTTAGGCGACGATTCCACCACAGCTCCCAATTTGGTCGCCCAACGAACCAGAACCAAGGCAGCGGCCTGTGCATTCCTGCAAGCCTGGCTTGCCGGTTTCGCCAATCGCAATGCGTGGCCAAACCCTTAGATCAATGAGGCAGGGGACACCCCTCCTCCACTATCGAAAGGAACCCGATCATGACCCAGAAAACCATCCTTCGCAGCGATGAACTTTCCTGCCCATCCTGCGTGCCGAAGATCGAAAAGGCGCTCAACGCCCTTCCGGGCGTCGCGAAGGCCGAGGTGCGCTTCAACACCGGCAAGATCGAGGTTGAGCACGACCCCGCGCAAGCCAGCGTTGAAGCGCTGGTCGAGGCGGTGCGCGGCACCGGCTACGAGGCGCAACCTGCCGCCTTCTGATCGGCACTCCGCCTTTTTCGCCGCGCCGCGAGCCGGCGCGGCAGGCACGCTTTTCCGGCATGGATGAAGATGAAAGGAGCGATGAGATGAGCAATCTTGTCAGCAGGATCAAGAGCGCCTTCGTGCATCCGGCACGGCGGCGCTTCTGGCTGACGGTCGGCAGCGGCGGGTTGATCGCGGCTGGCCTTCTGGCACGCTACGGTTTTGGCATGATCGAGGCATGGACGGCGCTGATGGTCGCGGCAGCTTTTCTTGCCGGCTCCGACATCGCCATCCGCGCCTGGCGTTCGCTGCTCGTAAAACATTTCAGCATCGAACTGCTCGTCACCGTCGCGGCGGTCGGCGCGTTGTTTATCGGCGAGGTCTGGGAGTCGGCGGCCGTCACTTTCCTCTTCATTTTCGGTGGCTGGCTGGAGGCGCGCACCATGGGGCAGACCCGTGGCGCGCTGAAGGCATTGCTCGATGCCGCGCCCGCCACCGCGACCGTGCTGCGCGACGGCGATCCCGTCGAGGTGCCGGCGCATATGGTCCAGCTTGGCGAGACCGTGCTGGTCAGGGCCGGTCAACGCATCCCGGTGGATGGTGAGGTGACCGAAGGCACCGCCGCCGTCAGCGAGGCGGCGATTACCGGTGAGCCGATGCCGGCCGAGAAAGCGCCTGGTAGCCACGTTCATGCAGGAACGATCGCCGAGAACGGGTTGCTGCGCATCCGCGCCACCAATGTCGGCGCCGACACCACCCTTGCCCGCATCATTCAGCGCGTCGAGGAAGCGCAGGAGGAAAAGGCCCCGAGCCAGCGTATGATCGAGCGCTTTGCGCAATGGTATACGCCGTCGATCATCGGGCTCGCGGTCGCCGCCTTCGCGGTGACGCAGGACATCCGCCTGGCGCTGACGCTGCTGGTCGTCGGTTGCCCCGGCGCGCTGGTCATCTCGACGCCGGTCTCCATCGTCGCCGGCATCGGCCGGGCGGCGCGCAGCGGCATCCTGATCAAGGGCGGTCAGCATCTGGAAAGTGCAGGCCGCATCGATACGCTGGCGCTCGACAAGACCGGCACGCTGACGGAAGGCAAGCCGCAGCTCGCCTCTATCGTCGCGCTCGGCGGCATTGCCGAGGCCGAGTTGCTGCATCTGGCTGCGACCGCCGAGACCGGATCGACCCATCCGCTCGGCCGTCCCATCGTCGAGGCTGGCCGCAAGCAGGGGCCGCTTTCCACGCCCGAGGCGCTGGAGGAACATGCCGGCATGGGCCTGAGCGCCCGCATCGACGGCCGCGTCATCGCCGCCGGCAACCGACGCCTCATGGATACGCTCGGCATTACGCTGGGCCAGGAGGGCGAAGCCGCCCTGGACCGTCTGCTGTCCAATGGCCAGACGCCGATCCTGGTGGCGCGTGACGGGCAGTTGATCGGGATGCTGGGCATGTCCGACATGGCCCGTGAAGGCGCGGCGGAAGCCATCGCCCGTCTGCGTGACATCGGCATAGGCCGTGTGGTCATGCTGACCGGCGACCAGCATGGCGCGGCCGAAGCCATCGCCCGCGAGGTCGGCATCGACGAGGTCCATGCCGGGCTGATGCCCGAGGACAAGCTGGAACTGATCCGGAAGATGAAGGCGGATGGCGCGCATGTCGCCATGGTCGGCGACGGCATCAACGATGCACCGGCGCTTGCCGCAGCCGACACCTCGATCGCCATGGGCGCGGCCGGCAGCGACGTCGCCATCGAGACCGCCGACATCGCGCTCCTGAAGGACGATCTCGGCAAGATCCCCGAGGCGATGGCGATCTCGCGCGCAACGCTGGGCAATATGCGCCAGAACCTCGTCATCGCACTGGTGACGGTGGCCGGACTGCTGGCGGGCGTGTTCTCCGGCAATGTCCATATGGCCGGCGGCATGCTGGTCCACCAGCTTTCGGTGCTGATCGTCATCGCCAACGGCATGCGCCTGCTGCGCGTGCCGAAGGCCACCGCACCCGGCGGACGGGCGTCAAAAACAGCCACCGCCCGGCCCGCAACTGTGGCCGCGCGAGGCTGAAGCCTCCTCGCAGACCCCGCAGCGATGCGGGGTCTGTTGTTTTTGCGGCGCCAACCCTGTCTCATTGCTCGCAACCGCCAGAAAGGATCGACATGAATACCAGGACCGCCCCGTGGAACGACGTTCTCGACTTCTGGTTTCCCGAAGGCCGCTCCTCACAGATAAAGGCTGAAACTCATCGCGATCACTGGTCGTGGCGGTTGCACGGCGGAGCGGATGACACGATCGTCGCGCGCTTCGCCGACCTCACGAGGAGCGCAGCCTCAGGCGATCTCGACGACTGGGCCGACGAACCCGAAGGCAGGCTGGCGCTCATCATCGTGCTCGACCAGTTCTCACGCTCGCTGTGGCGCGGCACGCCGCGGGCTTTCGCGCAGGACCCTGCCGCACTGTCGCTGGCGATGGAGGGGTTCTCCAACGGCCACTATGCATCGCTCGGCACGCCCTGGTACAGGGTCGTCTACAGTCAGCCCCTTGGCCATTGCGAAGGCCCGGATCACCTTGAGCGCATCGATCTGCTCATCGGGCTTCGCGAAGAGATAGCGGCGGAAGCGTCCGCTTCCCTTCAACCGATATACCAGTCGCTGGTGAACCAGGCCGGTGATGTGCGCAAGGTCATCGCCGCTTTCGGCCGTCACCCGCACCGCAATCAGGTCCTCGGCCGAGAATCGACGCAGGCGGAAGACGCTTACATCGCTGGAGGGGATTTCCCGCACGAGAGGGCGTTTCAGGCGTGACGCCTGGAGGCGAAACGCATCGAGGGTTGATGCTTTCGTCGGCTGCTCGGGTAGATTACGGTTGTTGCGTATTCGTATTCTCTGGAAGGAAAACATCATGGCTGACACTTGGCTTCCCTCACTCAAGACAGCAACCCCGCAGGAGGGGTTCGACCTTGCCACCAAAATGGCGCGGGTCGGCGTCAAGGTGACCCAGCCGTCCGCAGAAATTCGCGACAAGCTGCGCGCGGCCTACGATCAGGACACCGCGCAGCTGATCGCCTCCTCACAGGTGATCGCCATCCATTTCCAGACGGTGGCAGCCGCCAACAATTATTGGCGCGACTGACGCCCGGTCAATCATAGGCGAGGGCGTCAGTCGCACCGGCGTTTCAGTCAAAGTTTCAGCCCTCGCAATCGCAGCGCATTGGCGATGACGCTGACCGACGACAACGACATGGCGGCCGCCGCGATGATCGGTGAAAGGAGGAGGCCGAAAGAAGGGTAAAGCACGCCCGCGGCAATCGGGATGCCGGCGGCATTGTAGATGAAGGCGAAGAACAGATTCTGGCGGATATTCGCCATCGTCGCCTGCGACAGACGCCGCGCCTTCACGATCCCCATCAGATCACCCTTGAGCAGGGTGACACCGGCGCTTTCGATGGCGACATCGGTGCCCGAGCCCATGGCGATCCCGACATCGGCAGCCGCCAGCGCCGGCGCATCATTGACGCCGTCGCCCGCCATGGCGACCACACGGCCTTCCGCCTTGAGACGGCTCACCACGGCGCTCTTTGCATCCGGCAGCACGTCGGCCTCGACCTCATCGATGCCCAGTTGACGTGCGACAGCTTCGGCTGTGGTTTTATTGTCCCCGGTCAGCATGACGATGCGGATACCCTCGCCATGTAAGGCTTTCAACGCTTTCTGCGTCGTTGCCTTGACCGGATCGGCAATGGCGAAAATGCCGCCGGCCCTGCCCTCAATGCCGATATAGATCGCCGTCGCGCCATCGTGGCGCAAGGCGTCCGCCCGTTCGGCAAGGGCCGACGCATCGACACCATGCTCCTTGAGGAACGCCGCATTGCCGAGCACGATCGCCTTGCCCTCGACGGTGCCGAGCGCGCCCTTGCCGAGAGGAGAGTCGAAGTCCACCACGGGCGGGACCTCGATGCCCTTCTTCTCTGCCGCCTCCACGATCGCCAGAGCAAGCGGATGTTCCGACGCCTTCTCGACGCCAGCGGCAAGCCGCAGGATTTCCGTTTCATCGAAGCCGTTTGCCGCAACGACCGCCGTCACCGACGGCTTGCCCTCGGTGAGCGTGCCGGTCTTGTCGACGACGAGCGTGTCGACCTTCTCCATATGTTCGAGCGCCTCGGCGTTCTTGATCAGGACGCCGGCGCTCGCACCCTTGCCGACGCCGACCATGATCGACATCGGCGTCGCCAGCCCCAATGCGCAGGGACAGGCGATGATCAGCACCGAAACGGCCACGACCAGCCCATAGGCAAAGCGCGGCTCCGGCCCCCAGATGCCCCAGACGATGAAGGCGAGAATTGCAATGACAATGACCAGCGGCACGAACCAGCCCGAGACCTGGTCGGCCATGCGCTGGATCGGCGCCCGCGACCGCTGCGCGTCGGCCACCATCTGGACGATGCGCGACAGCATGGTATCGCGGCCGACCTTTTCCGCACGGATCACCAGCGCCCCGGTCTGGTTCAGCGTGCCGCCGATGACCTGATCGCCTACAGTGCGGGTGACGGGCATGGATTCGCCGGTCACCATCGCCTCGTCGAGCGAAGAGCGGCCGTCCTCGACCACGCCATCGACGGGCACTGTCTCGCCGGGCCGCACGCGCAGCCTGTCACCGAGCACGACATGCTCGACCGGCACGTCTTCCTCCATGCCGTCGTCACTGACGCGCCGCGCCGTCTTCGGCGCCAGATCGAGAAGCGCCCTGATCGCGCCTGATGTCTGCTCGCGGGCGCGCAGTTCCAGCACCTGGCCGAGCAGCACCAGAACGGTGATGACCGCCGCCGCTTCGAAGTAGACCGCGACCGTGCCATCTTCCGCGCGAAAGGCGGCGGGGAAAATGCCCGGCGCAAGGACGGCGACGATACTGTAGGCCCAGGCGACGCCCGTGCCCATGGCGATCAGGGTGAACATGTTGAGGCTGCGATTGACCAGCGACTCCCAGGCGCGCTCAAAGAACGGCCATCCGCACCACAAAACCACCGGCGTTGCCAGAACGAGCTGAATCCAGATCGATATCCGCATCGGCACCAGATGATGCAACGCGGGCACGAGGTGGCTGCCCATTTCGAGCACGAACACCGGAGCGGCGAGGACCAGCCCGATCCAGAAGCGCCGCGTCATGTCGGCGAGTTCCGGGCTGGGGCCGCTGTCGGCGGTCACCATCAACGGCTCCAGCGCCATGCCGCAGATCGGGCAGCTTCCCGGCCCATCCTGCCGGATCTCGGGATGCATCGGACAGGTCCAGATCGCTCCCTCGGGCGCGTCCGGAGCGGGCGCCGCGTCTCCGGCAAGATAACGGGCCGGGTCCGCCTTGAATTTCGCCTTGCATGAAGCCGAGCAGAAATAATGGGTGTGGCCCTCATGGGTCAGGTGATGTTCCGCTGTCTGCGGATCGATCTCCATGCCGCAGACGGGGTCCTTCACAAGATGTCCGTCACCCGAATGGGCGTGACCATGCGAATGGTGCTGATGCTCACCGTGTCCGTTCATTCTCTAACCCGCCGCCTCACCTGAACCTGGAAAACTCATCGTTTCGCTACATTGCCAAACAGCGCGTTCAGCCCCTCGGCCATTGTCGGATGCGCAAGAACCGCATCGCGCAGGACACTGTAGGACAGACCGCCAAGCATGGCCGCCTGCGCCACGGCCATCACTTCTCCGGCCTCCGAACCGATCATCGCAAAGCCTGCGATCCGGTCCTGTGGATCGATCAGCGCCTTCATGAAGCCCGAGGTTTGCGAGGTCGTCCGCGTCCGCAGCACCGCCTTCATTGGCAGTTTCGCGACGCGCAAATCCATTCCATTGGCCCGCGCTTGCGCTTCGCTCATGCCGATGCGGGCAAGGGGCGGGTCGATGAACATGCAATAGGGCATCAGCCGCCCGGTGGTCGTTCTGTCTCCACCGTCAAGATTGTCCCGGATAATTCGGAAATCATCGAGCGATGCGTGGGTGAATTGCGGACTTCCCGCGCATTCTCCGATGGCCCAGACGTCCCTTGCAGTTGTCTCCAGTCGATCGTTCACCTTGATGTAACCGCGATCCGTCAGCGCAATGCCTGCCTCTTCGAGACCGATCCCTCGCGTGTTGGGCGTGCGGCCGGCAGCGACCAGAATGTCCGTGCCCTCGATCGTTCTTAAACCGCCCGGCGTCCGAATGGTGGCGCGCACGCTTTCGCACGACCGGCCCTCCACCTTCTCGACTTCGGCCGACAAAAGCACCTCCATGCCTTCCGCCTCCAGAATCCGCCGAACTTCTTCGGACACATCTTCATCCTCGCGCTTCAGCAGCCGTGGCCCACGGTCCACAATGGTGACGCGGCTGCCGAAACGCCGATAGGCCTGCGCGAGTTCAAGGCCGACATAGCCGGCGCCGAGCACGATCAGATGTGCCGGCAACCGGTCCAGTTCGAGCGCCTCGATATGGGTGAGCGGCCTGGCTTCGGCCAGACCGGGGACGGGTGGAATGGTTGCATGTGTTCCAAGATTGAGAAACAGCTTGTCCGTGGCGAGCAGTCGCGTCCCGCCGTCGTTCAAGGCAACTTCGATCGTTTCTGGTCCGATGAGGCGGGCGTTGCCCATGATGAGTTCCGCGCCCGTCGCCTCGTAGCGTTCGAGATGAAACGCAACCAGACCCTCGACCATGGCGCGCTTGCGCGCCACGACCGTCTTCATGTCGACCGAGACAGGGCCGGATGCAACGCCGTACTCCGCGGCGTGGGCAACGGCATGAGCAATACCCGCGCTCCATATCTCGTTCTTGCTGGGCAGGCAGTTGATGTTGGGGCACGAGCCGCCGATCCAGCGCCGCTCGATGACAGCTACCTTCTGGCCGGCTTGCGCCATATGCCAGGCGAGGTATTTCCCGCCCTCGCCACTGCCGATCACGACAGCGTCGTAGCGTTCCGCTTCCATCATCAACTATGCATCCTTCTGCAACAGCGACCCTATCCGCGCGATGAAAATATGGCGCTCGGCCATATATGCGGGATCATGTCATACTCTTGCGGTGTCGAACAATTACTGTTGCTTTTGAGGGAGGCCCCTTGAGGTGGCCTTACTGCCAGTTTCGGCGCCGTCGCATCATTTCCGGGCCACGGCCTTTAAATGGACCGGAATCATCGAGTGTAGTCGGTTCTGCTCCGGCTGTATTGCCCGAAAGGGAACATCCTGGCTGCACAGGATTGGCCAACTTTCTGTAGGAGAAAATCATGTCGTTGAATGGCAAAGTCATTTTGGTAACCGGCGCTGGCCAGGGGATCGGACGCGGCATTGCGCTGCGGCTTGCAAAGGAAGGCGCCGACCTCGCGCTGGCCGATGTCAAGGCTGACAAGCTCGACTCCGTTCGCAAGGAAGTCGAAGCGCTCGGACGCAAGGCCACCACCGTCATCGCCGATGTCAGCAAGCGCGACGACGTCTACGCCGCTATCGACCATGCGGAAAAGCAACTCGGCGGATTCGACGTCATCGTCAACAATGCCGGCATCGCCCAGGTCAAGCCGATCGCCGACGTCACGCCCGAGGACATGGACCTGATCTTCCGGATCAATGTCGACGGCGTGCTCTGGGGTATCCAGGCGGCTGCGAAGAAATTCAAGGATCGCGGACAGAAAGGCAAGATCATCAATGCCTGCTCGATTGCCGGACATGACGGCTTCGCCATGCTTGGCGTCTATTCGGCGACCAAGTTCGCCGTGCGTGCGCTGACGCAAGCCGCCGCCAAGGAATATGCCAGCGCGGGCATCACGGTGAACGCCTACTGCCCCGGCATCGTCGGCACCGACATGTGGGTGGAGATCGACGAGCGCTTTTCCGAGATCACCGGAACGCCGAAGGGCGAAACTTACAAGAAGTATGTCGAAGGCATCGCTTTGGGTCGCGCGCAGACGCCGGAGGACGTGGCAGCGTTGGTCGCCTTCCTCGCGGGCGCCGATTCCGACTACATAACGGGACAGTCGATCCTGACCGATGGCGGTATCGTCTACCGATAAGGCCGCCTGCCAAATCGCGAAAGTTCAGAAGCGTCCGCACCGGGAAACGGGCTTGTGAAAATTTCTCCCTCCAGCGGAATGGTTCCGTCTGGAAGAGCCGCCTTTGTCGAGAGAATTGTCCTCTTGTTGCTTGGCATGGCCATCGCCGCCTTCGGCCGCCATTCGTACCACAGGTTCTTGACCGGCATTCGACGCCTACTGAAGAGCGGTCGGTTCCTCATCTACGCGGGTTTCGGGCGGGATTGCCGTCATCCGGTCAAACCCCTGACTGGTATGAAGGCTCTACAGGGCCGGCGTCGGGTTGGCGTCGCAGTGAGGTCGCACTGCGCCCCCGGATCGGGTCGGCGAGCAGCCTGAGGCCGTTCAGCACCACCAGCACCGTGCCGCCTTCGTGTCCGACGACCGCGAGCGGCAGCGGCAGGGCGAAGAACAGGCTCGAGGCGACCAGAAGCAGCATCATGCCGATGGCGAAAATCAGATTCTGACGAATGATCCGTCGGGTACGGCGCGCCAACCGATGCGCGGCGGCAAGGCGGGCCATGTCCTCCGACAACAGCGCGACATCGGCTGCCTGCAAGGCGACGTCGCTGCCCGCTGCGCCCATGGCGATGCCGACATCGGCCCGCGCCAGCGCGGCGGCGTCGTTCACCCCGTCGCCGACAAAGGCCACCTTTCCATTCTTCGCCAGTTCGCCCACCAGCCGGACCTTGTCTTCAGGCAGAAGATCGGCATGGACATCCTTTGCCTCCAGTCCGAGTTCCGCGGCGATCCGCAAGCCGACAGGGCGCCGGTCGCCGGTCATCATGGCGATAGTGCCCACCCCAGCCGTCCTGAGCGCAGCCAGTCCGGCGGCCGAGGTCTCGCGCGGGCGGTCGGCGACGGTGAGCGCACCATAGACCCGATCTCCCCGCCCCAGCCACACCACGGTCTGGCTGCCGTCCGTCAGCTGCGCAAATTCGGGTGCGTCGAGCGATGCGCCCATGCGCGCGGCCATGCGCGGATTGCCGGCCCAGAGCGAGCCCACGGCATCCTCCCCCGTAATCCCCTCACTGGGCACGGTTTCCACATCGCGCACCTCGGCGGCGATTATGCCTTTTTCGTCGATGTGGCGGCGGATCGCATCGGCAATTGGATGTTCGGAATGCGCCTCGAGACCGGCGATCAATGACAGGAACCGCTCTTCGGCCTGTGCTCCCGATTCCGACGCCATCACCTGCGTCACCTCGGCCTTGCCTGTGGTCAGCGTACCGGTCTTGTCGAAGGCGAAGATATCGACATCTGCCAGCGTCTCCAGCGCCGCGCCACCCTTGAACAGCACGCCGCCGCGCGCGGCCGCCGCCAATGCCGAGAGGATCGCGGCCGGGACCGATATCACCACCGCGCAGGGGCTGGCCGCGACCAGCAGCGTCGCGGCGCGATAAAGCGCATCCTGCATTGTCCAGCCGAGTGCGAGGAATATAACGAGAGCCATTATCGCGCCGGCCAGCACCGCGATGGTATAGCGCTGGCCGAACCAGGCGCTGAACCGTTCGGAAGGAGCGCGCGCGGCCTGAGCCTCGGTCACCAGTTCGATCATTCGCGCCACGGTGCTTTCCGCGACCGGGCGGGTGACGCGCACCACCAGCACGGCGTTGAGGTTCACCGTGGCCTCAAACACCTTAGCACCGCGACTTTTGCCGACCGGCATCGATTCGCCGGTGATCGTCGCCTCATCGAGCGAGCCTTCCCCTTCCGCCACCTCGCCATCGGCCGGCACACGCGCACCGGGGCGCAGCACCACCAGGTCGCCGGCCACGAGATCGCCCACCGAAACTTCCGTGATGGTGCCGTCAGGAGCGCGCCTGAGCGCGGTGTCGGGACGCAGCGCCATCAGCGCCTCGACGGCATGGCGTGCCCGGCCCATCGCCCGCTGCTCCAACGTGGTCGAGAGGCTGAACAGCGTCAGCAGCACCGCCCCTTCGAGCGCAGCACCCACCGCGGCGGCGGCAAGGGCGGCCACGATCATCAGAAGATCGATGTCGAGAATCCGCTCGCGCCAGAGCGACATCAGGGCCCGGACCCCGGTCGGCACACCACCGGCCAGATAGACCAGCACGAGACCGACCGGTCCCCAAAGACCGGGGATCAAGAAGGCATCGACAGTCGCAAGCGCCATCCCGGCAAGCGTGATGCCGGTCAATGCTGTCATGAAGCGGTCGGAAGAAAGGTCGATTTGCAATTTGTGTTCCTGGCTGTGCCGCGACGGCGGCAGTGGCTGGGGGAGACCGGCGATGATGCGCCGGATGGGCTGGCGTTACATTCCCGGTCGATCAGGCTCCTGGTCGCTATTCTTTTTCCATTACGACATCGAGCTTACCTCCAGGATCGCGCCGCCGGCAGCCGCAATCAACACCACGAGCGATGGCGGGAATTTCCAGCTCATCAGGGCCACGAAGCAGGTCAGCGCCAGCGCAAAGTCACGGGGCGAACCGACCGAGCTGGTCCAGAGCGGATCGTAGAGCGCGGCGCCCAGAATGCCGACCACCGCGGCATTGGCCCCTGCCATCGGCGCCCGCACGCCGGAGCGTGCGCGCAGCGTGTTCCAGAACGGCAGCGCGCCGACAAGCAGCAGGAAGCCCGGCAGGAAGATCGCAAAAAGGGCAAGCGTCGCGCCGGCGATCCCGTTCGGGCCGGGTTCGAGCAGCATGCCGAGATAGCCGGCGAAGGTGAAGAGCGGCCCCGGCACCGCCTGGGCCGCGCCATAGCCGGCCAGGAACGCATCGGGCGTGACCCAGCCCGGGCGAACCACTTCGGCTTCCAGCAAAGGCAAGACCACATGGCCGCCGCCAAATACCAGCGCACCAGCGCGATAGAAGGCGTCGATCACCGCCAGGCCCTGCGCGGGAAATAGCATCACAGCTAGCGGCAGGCCGAAGATCAGGATGAAGAACAGGGCCAGCGCGATTATTCCCGCCTGCCGCGAAACCGGGAAATGCAGCGCTTCACCCGGCGCTCCCGCCGTGTCCCGGCAAAGCCAGAGCCCGGCGAGCCCACCGAGCAGGATTGCACCCAGCTGACCCGTGGCTCCCCCGATCAGCACCGCCATCAATACGGCGGCGAGCGCGATCGTCTGGCGTGAGCGGTCGGGACAAAGCGTGCGCGCCATCCCGCAGACCGCCTGCGCCACGATGGCCACCGCGACCAGTTTCAACCCGTGCAGCACCCCGATGCCGAGCGGGCCTGAAAACGCCCCCGCTCCGAGCGCGAACAGCATCAACAGCAGGGCGGAAGGCAAGGTAAAACCAAGCCAAGCGGCCAGCGCACCCGCCGGCCCGGCACGCTGCAGACCCAGAGCGAAGCCGACCTGGCTGGATGCTGGCCCAGGAAGGAACTGGCACAGCGCGACCAGGTCGGCGTAGCCACGATCGTCGATCCAGCCGCGCCGGGCAACGAATTCCTCGCGGAAATAGCCCAGATGCGCGATCGGTCCACCGAAGGAGGTCAGGCCCAGTTTCAGGAAGGCGGCCAGAACCTCGCCGGGGGTTCCTTGTCGTCGGCTTTGGGCCACGGCATTCAGCGTGTCATTGGCGGGCATGATCTCTCCGTGATGCTCGCGATTTCCGGGACTCACCAGACGCCCTGAAAGGGCGCATGCGATCATTGTCCCTGTAATGGGGCAATGGAACAGACCGGTGACTGCCGAAGCGCGCGCCTCGTCTTCCATCAGCATCGCAAGCGGTGTCCACAGGACCGCACCCCGCAAGAGAGATAACGGATGACTCATGCCGTGGTTGTCCGGGGAAGACCAGCCTGCGGACGACGGCCCTCCAGAAGGTCGGCGTCGGTGGCGAGCGCATCAGCCATGAAATCCATGAATGCACGGATACGGGCGGTGTTGCGCAGGTCCTCATGGGTCAGCAGCCACAGATCGAGCCGGAAATCTTGCGGAAACAGGGCGATCCGGACAAGATCGGGGGTACGGTCGGCTACGGCGCAGGGCAGCGGCGCAAGGCCGATTCCGGCCCTTGCCGCGGCAATCGCGGCCGAGATCGAGTTGGTGCGATAGATTGGCCGCATTTTCGGCAGCCAACCCGCCAACTGATGACCGATCGCTCCATGTGACCGGCCGAAGCCGATCCAGTCGCTGCCGGCAAGATCGTCATCAAGCCCCTGAGCGGCGCGTTCTGCCGAGGCATAGACCCCGAAGGCCAGCCGGCCGACACGCCGGCCGACCAATGTTTCCTGCGGCGTGTTGCCGATGCGCAGTGCGACATCGGCCTCGCGTCGGGTCAGGTCCAGGGGAGTGTCCGAAACGATCACTTCCAATTCGACCCCTGGCTGCGCTGCATGGAAGGCCGCCAGATGCGGTGGCAATAACCCGATCGCCAGCATATCGATGGCTGTGATGCGGATAAGCCCGCTCAGGCGCTGGTCCTGTCCGGTCACCTGACGCGACAGGGCGATAATTTCCTCGTCGATCCGGATGGCGGTCTCCTGCATGGCCTCTCCGGCGCCCGTCAGCGCATAGCCGTCCGGCAACCGCTCGAAGAGCCGAACGCCCAGACGTTCCTCGAAGGCGCTGAGACGGCGAAACACGGTCGAGTGCGTTACGCCAAGGCTGCGCGCTGCGCCAGACAGCGTGCCCGCCCGGGCCACAGCGAGAAAGAAGCGCAGATCGTCCCAGTTCTGGTTCTGTGCATCCATGAAGGATCACCCCTTCCAAGCCTGCTCCCATTGCCGGCAGCTTGTCGCCATCTTGCCGGCAACACCGCGCGTTCGCTTTGCTCCGTCAGAAAAGCTTGACCACGATCATTGCTCCACTTAAGTATGTGATTGCTCACTTACTAGGTACTTTATGCGAAAATCCGCGGAATTGCGCAAGGCCGAAATCGTCGCGGCCGTCCTCGACCTGGCCGATCGGATCGGGCCGGATCGGGTGACGACAGGTGCTGCCGCAGCGGCCGTGGGCGTCAGTCAGGCGGCCCTGTTCCGGCATTTCCCCACCAAGGCCGAGATGTGGCTTGCCGTGGCGGATCATGTGGCCGGGGAACTGGCAATAGCCTGGCAACGGGCCATGACTGGGACTGATGGCCCCATCGACCGGGTCACGGCGCTGGTGGGCGCGCAACTGGGGCAGATTGTTTCCACACCGGCGCTGCCGATGCTGCTGTTCTCGCGCGAGCTGAATGTCGGCAATGAGGATTTGCGCGCGGCCTTTCGAGGTCTGCTGATGAAGTTTCAGGGGCTGATCGTGACCGAACTGGCGCGCGGTCAAACAGCCGGTTCCCTGCGCCGCGAAGTCGCCCCAGAGGATGCCGCCGTTCTGCTGACGTCGCTGGTGCAGGGCATGGCGATCCGCTGGTCGCTCGGCGCGCGCAACTTTTCCCTGATCGGGGAAGGCAAGCGGGTCCTTGAAATACAACTTCGGCTTTTGACCGGGAAGGAGGATTAGGCCATGCGGCGTCGGTGGATGTTAGGTGCGGCGGCGGGTCTGGTGCTGGGCGCGGGTGTGCTGTTCCTCACCGAGCGACCGCTCACGGTCAGCGTGGTGCAACCAGAGCAGGATGTGGCCCTGCGCATCTATGGCCTTGGCTCGGTCGAGGCGCGGATCCTCAGCCGGGTCGGGTTCGAGGTTGGAGCTGCCCTGACCGGGCTGGCCGCCGACGTCGGGGACCGGGTAGTCAGAGGGCAGGAACTGGCGACCCTCGATCCAGCCGAGCAGGAGGCGCGCACCGCCCGCGCCCGCGCTGCGGTCGAGGCCAATGTCGCCGCCCTCGCCCGCGCCGAGGCCACGGTGGCGCGTGCCCGCAGCGTACTGGCGCAGCGCCAGGCGGCAAATCAGCGTCAGCAGGGATTGGCACAGCGCGATGTGTCCTCGATCCAGCGCGCCGAGGAAGCGCAGCGCGACGAGGACGTGGCCCGTGCCGATCTTGCGGTCGCCCAGGCGGATGTGGCGGTGATCCGTTCTCAGGGCGCGGATGCGGCGGCAGCCCTGCAACAGGAGAAGGTCCTTCTCGCCCGTCATCGGCTGAGCGCACCCTATGACGCGGTGATCGTCACGCGCCATGCCGAAGCGGGAACGGTGGTACGGGCCGGCGACCCGATCTTCACCCTGATCGCTCCCGAAACGGTCTGGATCCAGGCCTATGTCGATGAGGAGCGCGCCGGCCAGCTTGCGCTTGGCCAGCCCGGCACGATCCGGCTGCGCTCGCAGCCCCAGGCTGAATTCCATGGCACCATCGCCCGCATCGGGCTTGAAAGCGACCGGGTGAATGAGGAACGCCGGATCTGGCTGACCTGCACGGACTGCCCCCAGCCGATGTATCTCGGCGAGCAGGCAGAGGTGCGCATCACCACCGGTAACCGCGACAGTGCGCTGATGGTGCCCGAGGTGGCGATCACCGGTTTCGACGGCCATCGCGGGCGGGTCTGGCTGGTACGGGACGGACGATTGGAGCAGGTCGAACTGACCTTCGGCGCGCGCGACGATCGTGGTCGGGTCGAAGTCACGGGCAGTCTGCCGGACGATGCCGCCATCGTCGCCCGGATGCCGCAAGGCGCGACCGAGGGGCGGCGGGCGCGGACCAGGACCACGCCATGAACCTTGCTCTCAAGGATATACGCCACGGACTGTTCCGCTTCGTCCTCACCTGTTTCGGGCTGGGGCTCTTGATGACGGTCGTGCTGTCGATGATCGGCATCTATAACGGCCTTGTCGCCGATGCGCTGGCGGTCGTGAAGGCGCCGGCGGCAGATGTCTGGGTGGTCGAGAGCGGCACCCAGGGGCCGTTTGCCGAAGCCTCGAACATCCCGCTGACCACGCGCGACGCCGTGGCGCGGATGCCCGGCGTGGCCGAAGCCGGCGCGATCAATTTCCAGAACATCGAGGCTGCCCATGCCGGCGCTTCGCTCCGGCTCTACGTCATCGGCTATGAGCCGGGACATCCCGGCGGGCCGCAGCGCATCGCCGAAGGGCGCGGCATCGGCACAAGCCATTTCGAACTGGTGGCAGACCGCAAGACCGGTCTTCTGACCGGTGAGACGATCCGTCTCGGGCGCAACCGTTTCACCGTGGTCGGGCTGGTCGAAGGAGCAATGAACGCGGGCGGCGATCCAGCGGTCTATATCACGCTGTCCGACGCGATGGCATTGCAAACCGAGCTTGACCCCGCAGCCCAGCGCGTTCAGGCGGCGCGGGGCGCCGTTTCGGTCAAGTCCGCTTCGGTCGCGGCCGTGATCGCACGGGTAGCGCCGGGCGCGGATGTCGAATTGCTGACAGCGACCGTGCGGCAATGGAAACATCTGGCGGCGCTGACGCAAGCCGAGCAGGAGGACATTCTGGTCTCCTCGGTGGTCGATCTGGCGCGGCGGCAAATCGGCCTGTTTCTCGGTATCCTGCTCAGTGTTTCGGCGGTAGTGATCGCGCTCATCATCTACACGATGACGATGGAGAAGCTGAAGCAGATCGCCACGCTGAAGCTGATCGGCGCGCCCGACCGCACCATCATCGGGCTGATCGTGCAGCAGGCGCTGATCCTCGGTGCTTCAGGCTGGGGGATCGGACTCGTGCTGATCCTGACGGTAAAGGACTATTTCCCGCGCCGGGTGGTGCTGGAGCCGTTCAACGTGATGGTGCTGGCCGGGATCATCTTCGCCGTCTGCATCGCCGCCTCGGGCCTTGGCGTACGGGCGGCGATGAAGGTCGATCCCGCTACGGCTCTGGGGAGCTGACATGGCGGACGGCGAAATCCTCATCGACGTGAAAGGTGTGGCCAAGCATTTCGGCGAGGGCGAAACCCGTGTCGATGCACTGCGCGACGTCGACCTTCAGGTCCGGGCCGGAGAGGTGATCGCGCTTCTTGGCCCCTCCGGCTCGGGCAAGACCACACTGCTCAACGTCATCGGCTGCATCCTGGCGCCATCGGCGGGCAAGGTGACGCTGGACGGCGAGACGGTGTTTGAGGGGCAATGGCTGCGGCGCGACCTGCGGCGGCTCAGGCTGGACAAGATCGGCTTCATCTTCCAGACGCACAACCTTCTGCCCTTCCTGACCGCCGAAGAAAACGTTGCCGTGGTCCTCGACCTCGCCGGCTGGTCGGTTGAGAAGGGTCGGGCGCGAGTACGCGAACTGCTCGATTATCTTGAAGTCGGTCGCCGCGCCGCGGCCAAGCCGGCGCTCCTGTCAGGTGGCGAGGCGCAGCGGGTGGCCATTGCGCGGGCGCTGGCCAACCGTCCCCGCATCATCCTGGCCGACGAACCGACCGCCGCGCTCGACGGCAAGCGCGCCGGACTGGTGATGGACCTGTTGCGCAAGCTTGCCGTCGAGCAGGAAGCCTGCATCGTCACCGTCACCCACGACGAGAAGATATTCGACCGCTTCGATCGCCTGATCCACCTGCGTGACGGCAGGCTGGCCGACGCCTGATATCTGAGGACACCATGACCGCAAGACCTCTCTCGCAATCCATCATCGCTGGCGTGGCGGTCGTGTTTGGCCTGGCTACCGTCATTTCGGGCGGCCGCGCGCTCTTCGGCGGGGCCGACATGGGAGCGGTGGTTCCCGTCGTGTTGTGGTTCAACTTCATGACCGGCTTCGCCTATCTGCTGGCAGGGATCGGACTTTGGCGCGGCACGGCCTGGGCGCCTGCCCTGTCCATCGGTATCGCGACGGCAACGGCCATGGTCCTTGCTTTCTTCCTTTGGCACGTCTGGCGCGGCGGGGCCTACGAGAGCCGCACGATGGCCGCGATGGTCCTGCGGCTCGGCATCTGGGTTGCTATTTCGACAGTTGCGGTAAAGATCCGATGGCCACGATAGTGGCTCGCGACGACTGCGCTGGCGAGTCGACAGGCATTCGCTTTGTCCCGTGTCGCGATATCGCGAAGTTGTTGGATTGGATATTAACTGAATTTGGCGCCGACCAGCTCATGCAAATGCTCAAGGTATGCGGCCAAAAATTCTTCAGAACCCATAATCATCAATCCGGTATATTTGATCTTACGCAAAATGTAATCTGCGGGTTCTTTTGGGACATCTCGTTATGTAATTATAGCTTTTCTCGGAGCGCTTCATACAGCGTTTTTCCATTGAACGCGCCGTGAGGCCTGGCAAAGTTGTACAACACGACGACAGAACACCCACGGGACCGAGGTTCGCGAGCTTTTGTATCCGTGGCATCCCTGGTTCGGAGAGCATGTGCATGTCCATGCGGCGCTGGCCAAGCGTGTGGATATTTTCCGCTGTAGCCTCTCTGGTGTTCCCTCTGATCGGCTTCTTGAAGTCCCAGCATGGATGTTCGACCGCGCCGTAAGCGGATATTGGCGCAGCCTGCCAGTTCCGCACGTCGATCTCTCAAGCCTGTATGCTTTGGCAAAGTTACTGGAAGACGCCGAAGCCTCATCGCAATCTGCGGTAACGGGCGCAGCATTGGTCTCTCACGAAACGAGTCGGAGAGATGTCCATGCCCCGCCAGTCCATGACATATCAGTTCGATCTGTTCTCGGCCCCGCAGCGGGGGAAGACAGCAGGGATGCCGCAATGGCCGGAGTTGCCGGAGGAGACCCGCCAAGCGTTGACGGTGCTCATCGTGCGGCTGTTCGTCGATCACGCAAAGTGCGGACATGCCTCCCAACAGAAGGAGGCCGGTCATGATGCATGAGAAGATCGGGCCTCATCATCTGGAGCGGAAGGCCATCCTCTATGTTCGGCAGTCCTCGGCTCACCAGGTTCTACATAATCGAGAGAGCAGCGCCCTCCAGTACGCCATGCGCGACCGTCTGGCAGCGCTTGGATGGTCACATAAAGAGACGGTGGATGACGACCTTGGTCGTTCGGCCGCTGGCGGCGTGACCCGCGCTGGATTTGATCGGATGGTGGCGGAAGTCTGCCTTGGCAAGGTTGGCGCCGTGGCCGCACGTGAGGTATCGCGTTTCGCCCGGAACAGCCGCGATTGGCAGCAACTCATCGAGATGTGCCGCGTTGTCGATACCGTCCTGGTCGACCAGGAAGCAGTTTATGCGCCCCGCCAGGGCAACGACCGCCTGCTCTTAGGTTTGAAGGGCAGCCTCAACGAGTATGAACTCGATCTCTTGCGTCAGCGTTCGCTTTCCGCCCGCTATGAGAAGGCTCGCCGCGGTGAGCTCGTGGTCACTGTTCCGGCCGGGTTCGTGAAGGCCGGTGATAGGATCGAGAAGGATCCCGATCGACGCATCCAGGAAGCCATCGCACTCGTCTTCGACAAGGTTGCCCAACTCGGCAGTGCCCGGCAGGCCTTGCTATGGTTCCTCGAGCAGGGGCTGGAACTGCCGGTTAGGTATACCAATGGTGACGTCATCTGGCGCAGGCCAAATTATGCCACCATCCACCGGATGATTGCGAACCCGATCTACGGAGGCGCTTACGCTTATGGTAAGAGTCGCTCCGTGCCCCGATACGAAGGCCGGTCTGGAATTCGTCGCAAGGCGCGTGATGAATGGCTTGCGCTGATCCCGGATGCACATGAAGGTTACGTCAGTTGGGAACGGGCGGAGGAGATCCGCAAGATGGTTAGCGACAATGTGCCAGCCAGCCGCCATCACGGGGCACCGAAGCACGGCGACGCTCTGCTTGCCGGCCTTTTCCGTTGCAAGAGGTGCGGTCGGAAGCTGACAGTCCGGTACACCGGAAACAATCATAATATTCCGCGCTATTCCTGCTGGCGTGGCCTACTCGATAATGGCGAGCCCCGCTGCATAGCCTTCGGCGGTCTGCGGGTCGACGACGCGATCGAAGAGGCACTGCTCGGCGTGGTCGAACCAGGAGCCGTTACCGCCGCCATCGAAGCGGAACGCAATATGGCCAGCCAACGCGACCAGGTTCATGATGCCCTGCTGCGCGACCTCGAGGCGGCGCGCTATGCCGCCGACCGGGCATTCCGACAATACGACGCGGCTGATCCAGAGAACAGACTTGTAACGTCGGAGCTCGAAGCTCGCTGGAATAAGACACTCGCACGCGTCAGCGAGATCGAAACCAAGATTGCCAAACATCGGACGGTTACGCCGCAGCCATTCCCCATGTCCGCATCACAGGTAACCGCACTTGCGGGAAACCTTCGTATCGTCTGGACGGCGCCGACAACCGATGCAAGGCTGAAGAAACGCATCGTTCGCACGCTTATCCATGAAGTGGTCGCCGATCTCGATAATGCCGCCTCCGAGATCGTCCTTGTCATTCATTGGGTTGGCGGGGTCCACACCGAACTGCGCCTACCAAAGCGCCGCCGCGGGCAAAGAAACGCGACCCCGGACGACATCGTCGATGCTGTGCGACAGCTCGTTCTGATTGCCAATGACGACGTGATTGCCGGTGTCCTCAATCGCAATGGACTGACGACCGGAAATGGCAATCGCTGGACGCGTGAGCGGGTCACCGCGCTGAGGTCATATCGCAAGATTCCAGTCTTCCGTCCTCAGATCGACGGGATGGAGCCATGGGTTAACTTGGGAGGAGCGGCGAAGTTGCTCGGGATCACGCCAAAGACGCTGCGCTTGGCGGCCGAGGCCGGCGAGATCGAAGGCGCTCACCCGCTGCCCGATGGCCCATGGATCTTCAGCCGTTCAAAACTCGCAGCCCCGGAAGCACGTCAAATCCTCCAGCGCGTCCGACAGAACCCGCGACACTCCACAGGATCGTCTCCAGATCAAGAAAGCCTATTCCCTTCAACAACATAGAAAGATGGGTGTGATGAAACAGGATTGTAAAAGTTCAGATATCGGCCGATGCCAGCGCGGGCCTCGGACACAGTCTTGTAGGCGTGGAGGTAGACTTCCTCGTATTTGATCGAACGCCAGAGCCGTTCGACGAACACGTTGTCCCGCCACGCACCCTTGCCGTCCATTGAGACGGCGACCTCAGCCTTCTTCAGCACGGCGGTGAAGTCGATGGAGGTGAACTGCGATCCCTGGTCGGTGTTGAAGATTTCTGGCCTGCCATGACGGGCAAGTGCCTCCTCTACTGCCTCGATGCAGAAGGCTGCTTCCATCGTGATCGACAACCGCCATGACAGGACCTTCCGGCTGAACCAGTCCACGACGGCGCAGAGATAGACAAATCCCCGCGCCATGGGGATGTAGCTGATGTCCATGGCCCAGACTTGATTGGGTCTGGTGACGGCCAACTTGCGCAAGAGGTAGGGATAGATTTTGTGACCTGGCGCTGGTTTGGAGGTGTTCGGGCGACGATAGATCGCCTCGATGCCCATCTTCTTCATCAGCGTGGCGACGTGTAGCCGCCCGGTCTCAAACCCTTCTCCTCTCAAAAGCCCTTGCAACATCCGACTTCCGGCAAACGGGTAATCGAGATGCAGCTCGTCGATCCGCCGCATCAAGGCCAGATCGCCGTCGGACACTGGACGAGGCAGATAATAGACGCTTCCACGGCTGAAGCCGAGAAGCTTCGCCTGACGCACCACGGATAGCTTGTGCTCGCGGTCGATCATTTCTTTCCGCCCAGCAATCCCGCCTTGCCGAGCGCACCGGATAAAAAATCATTCTCCAGTGTCAGTTCGCCAATTTTGGCGTGCAGCGTTTTGACATCGACGGTCGGACCCGTTGGCTCCGCCTTCGTTTCATCGCCGAACACACCCGTCGCCCCCTCAAGGAGCTGGTCTTTCCACTGTTTGATCTGGTTGGCATGCACATCGAACTGCTGGGACAATTCCACCAGCGTCTGCTCACCCCGGATGGCGGCGAGCGCCACCTTTGCCTTGAAAGCCGGGCTGTGGTTCCGGCGCGGTCGTCTCGTCATGGTATCTCCTGTTCCCGGCAGCTAAGCCGAAATCAGGCAGAAATTCCACTTATCCCCCCTGTGCAGATTTCCCGAGCCAGCTCTGCCTTCGAGGCGCTGCGGGCCACGATGGAAAACCTTGCCGCCGATCTCACGCGGGAAATGACGACGATCCGTAAGGGCGTCGAGTTTACCCTCGACCAGATGGAACGGCGGGGCGCGCCGGTCGACTACAGCGCCGAACTCGGGCGCATGAACCAAAACCAGACCGCGACAAACGAGCGCCTGCAGCGCATCGAACAGTCGCCCACCCTCAAAAACGGCCCGGAGCATTACGCTCGCGTGCTCGAGCGCAGCGGCGAAGGTCTGGTTCGCGCCGCGGTGCAACAGATCGAGCGCCAGGCGTCCGACCTCGAGCGCGCCGGGCGGCAGCTCGCGGCACATACGAAAAGCGCCTATGATCGGAAGGGCCAGGATTTCCGGATGTGGATAGCAGCTAGCGTCGGCTTGGTCGCGGGCGCGTTCCTGCTTGTTCTCTTGCCGCGTTTTCTGCCGTTTTCGGCCGATAGTCGTGTTGCCAGCCTCATCATGGGGGCCGATCGCATCAGCGCCGGCCGCGCTATGATTCAGGCGGCCGATGCTGCCAAGGCGGGGGATATTTCGACGGCCGGGTGGGTCTATGAGACCAACCGGGTGGCGATCGACAAGTGTATTGCCGATATGTTCAAGAGCCAAAAGGAACAGCGCTGCACCCTCACTTTGCCCGTGGTCGAGACTCGTTCAGGACAGTAGGAATCGACGATCTCTTCAAAATAGGCAAAGGCTTCGGGGGGGCGCCGTAACGCGCGATACAGGAATTGCCGGCGCAACGGCTTTGTCCTGCGGCGCATCCCGCCCCAGGGTCTCGCGATGTCGTGTGATCCCTCGCGAAGGTTGCGATCAGACCTTTCGCTTCCAAGCGCGCGCCAGCATAGGTCCATAGACCAGTGCGAAAATGGCGAAGGCTAATGACCAGGAGAGAGCGGACAGGACGAGCAGTTGGGGATAGATCGGCATTGCAAATGGTGCGAGCACGCGAGTGGTCGCGGCCGCCATCGCCAAGCCATAGATGGCCAGCGTCGGGCGATCCGCGCGCCGTTCGCGGCCGGTATGGCTTCGGCTGGTCCGGGTCATGACCGCCAGCGTCATCATGCCGATTGCGCCGACGGCCAGTGCATGGATCGCGGCGGAACCGGCCAAATGCGCCGGCCAGAGGATCGACGCGCCAAGCATGGCAAGACCGAGCGCGCACCAGAAATAGCCGAGATGAAGGACGGCCACCATGCCGTCGTTGATGACGATCCAGCCACGCCAGCGCAGCAGACGGATAAAGAGGCCCGCGCCGGCGATGATCAGCAAGACCCCGGTGACGGCGGCCAAGGGCCAGACGACCCACAGCGCTATGCCCGCGCCGGTGATGCCGAGCACGGCCGTGTCGAAGCGACCGTAGGATGCCGGTTCCGGCTTGATCTTGTGCTGCGCCATCCAGTTGCGGGTGAAGCTTGGCACGAGCCGTCCGCCGATCAGGGCGATGAGGAAGATGATAAGGCCGATGGCCATACGTTCCGGCGCCAGGGCGATATCCGGCACGATCATGGTGATATGAAAACCGATATTGGCGATCGCTAGTAGTGATACGACGATGCAGGGCGCCACGTTGCGCCAACTGCTGGCCGCAAGTTGCTCACGCCAAAGCGCGCTGGCAAACACGATGAGGAACAGCGCGTCGATCAGGGCGGCTATCGAACCGAGAACGGGATAGGCGAGCATTGCCAGCCGTCCGACCGCCCACAACATGACCAATAGGACGATTGACCGTCCTGCGACGGGATAGTGTCCCGTCCAGTTGACGCCTGCAACGGTCATATACCCGACGATTACCGCGGCGGTGTAACCAAACAGCATTTCATGCACATGCCAGTCGCGAGTGAAGATCGTCGCCGAGATTTCCCCGATACCGAGAAACGACAGGAGCCAGAGCGGGATTGTCACCGCGGCCCAAAGTGCGGCGAAAAGGAAAAAGGGCCGAAACCCGAAGCTGAATAGGGCCGGGCCGCGATAATCCCGAAGGATCTGAGCTGTCGTCTTCATAGATTCTCACAATCTGGCAAGGTCCGCCAGCATGGCGCACGCAATATCGCCAACACCCCGCGCCAGCCGTAAGAATTTCCAAATGTCGGTCGATCCGATGGTTCCAGAAAAATCTTGCCCTGTGGCGGACTAAAATCCAAGCTGCATTTGCGTCCTTCATGCCGTCTGGAGACGATGGAGGGTGCGTGACTTTGCCGGTGGGAGAAAAAGCCGTGAAGCAGGACGTTGAAGATCGGCTGTTCATGTCGATCAAGGGATTTATACAGGCCATCGGCCCCGAAGATGCGCAAATGCGCCTCCATCACGAGACCCTTATTGCGGCAGAGTTCGACCGTTGCCATTCAGGCGAACCTTTCAGACGCACCGTGCACGCCTTTCAAAGGAGGATCAGGGCCTTCTCAAGGAGTGGATGGGGCTTGCGGCCAGGGCCAGGGAATTGGCGCTGGAAACGCGGTAAGCGGAGCGCCGGTGACGATGCCGGGCGGCAACGCCCTGAGCGTTTGTCGTTCCGATGGCCATAAGCTATGTTCAACGTATCGTTTTTGTGCCTGTTACCGAGCAGCGAGCGCATTCGGCGTCTCGATTGCCGACAGGGCAAGCCCATCCCGTTTCAAGAGCAAGGTCCGGCATGCCTTTCAACGAACGCTCGAAACATATAACGCAGGGCGCCGCCCGTTCGCCGAACCGCGCCATGTACTATGCGCTCGGCTATGAGAAAGCCGATTTCGACAAGCCGATGATCGGCATCGCCAACGGCCATTCCACCATCACCCCCTGCAATGCCGGCCTGCAGCCGCTGGCCGACGCGGCCATCAGCGCTATCGCGGCGGCCGGGGCCAATCCGCAGACCTTCGGCACGCCCACCATTTCCGACGGCATGTCGATGGGCACCGAGGGTATGAAATATTCGCTGGTCTCGCGCGAGGTGATCGCCGACTGCGTCGAGATTTCCGTGCAGGGACAGTGGATGGACGGCGTGCTCGTGCTCGGCGGCTGCGACAAGAACATGCCGGGCGGTATGATCGGCATCCTGCGCGCCGACGCGCCGGCGATCTATGTCTATGGCGGCACCATCAAGCCCGGGCGCTGGAAGGGTGAGGACCTGTCCATCGTCTCCGCCTTCGAGGCCGTCGGAGCCTTCATGGCCGGTACGATCGACGAGGCGGATTTCGAGGGTATCGAGCGTCACGCCTGCCCCTCCACGGGCTCCTGCGGCGGCATGTACACTGCTAACACCATGAGTTCCTCCTTCGAGGCGCTCGGCATGTCGCTGCTCTATTCTTCCACCATGGCAAATCCGGATCAGGAGAAGATCGATAGCGCGGCGGCATCCGGCCGTGTGCTGGTTGAGGCGGTCAAGCGGAATATACGCCCGCGCGACATCGTCACCCGCAAATCGATCGAGAATGCGGTGGCGCTCATCATGGCGGTGGGCGGTTCGACTAATGCGGTTCTGCACTACCTGGCGATAGCCCATGCCGCCGAGGTTGAGTGGACGCTTGACGATTTCGAGCGTGTGCGTCGCAAGGTGCCGGTGCTGTGCGACCTGAAGCCCTCCGGCCGATACATGGCGGTGGACCTGCATGCTGCAGGCGGCGTGCCGCAGGTGCTGAAGATCCTGCTGGATGCGGGTCTCCTCCATGGCGATTGCCTGACGATCACCGGCCGCACGCTTGCCGAGGAACTGACCGACGTGCCAGCTGAACCGCGTGTTGACCAGCGTGTCATCATGCCGCTGCGGCAGGCGCTCTATCGCGAAGGGCATCTGGCCATCCTCAAGGGCAACCTTGCCGAAAATGGTGCGGTGGCCAAGATCACCGGACTGAAAAGCCCGGTGATCTCCGGTCCGGCGCGGGTCTTTGACGACGAGTCTTCCGCCATGGAGGCGATCCTCTCAGATAGGATCAGGCCGGGCGACGTGGTGGTTCTGCGTTATCTCGGGCCGAAGGGCGGGCCGGGTATGCCGGAAATGCTGGCACCGACCTCGGCTCTGGTCGGCCGGGGCCTCGGAGAAAGTGTCGGCCTCATTACCGATGGCCGGTTTTCTGGCGGCACTTGGGGCATGGTCGTCGGCCATGTCTCACCGGAAGCCTTTGTCGGCGGCACCATCGCGCTCGTGGAGGAGGGTGATGCCATCACCATCGACGCGCAGCGCCTGCTACTGCGACTGAACGTGGACGCGGCCGAGATTGCCCGCCGCCGCGCTGCCTGGAAGCAACCCGAACCGCGCTACAAGCGCGGTGTGCTCGCCAAGTTCGCCGCGCTCGCTCGCCCGGCCGACGAAGGTGCCGTTACCGGATAGCTGACGGAGCCTGACGTCTATCATGAGCCATTTCATGCTTCTCACGCTGCATCTTTTTGCTGCTATTCTGTTTGTAGGGACTGTCTTCTTCGAGGTTCTCGTCTTGGAAGGCATCCGCAAGCGGGTGGGGCCGGACGTGATGCGCACGGTGGAAACGGCAAGTGGCTGGCGGGCGCGCCGCCTGATGCCGTTCGTCATTGCGGTGCTCTATACGGCTGGCGTGTCCATGGCCTGGCAATATCGCGAAGACCTCGCCCGTCCCCTCGACAGCAGTTTTGCAACGCTGCTGTCGATCAAGATCGTGCTGGCGGCCAGCGTTCTGGCGCATTTCATCACGGCCGTCATCCTGGGCGCGCGTGGTAAGCTGAGGTCCAGGCACACGAAAGTCATCCACCTCAGCGTCTTCTTCCAAGTGGTCCTTATCGTTCTCCTGGCAAAGGCTATGTTTTACATCAGCTGGTGACGATCTCTGGCGAAAAAGGCCTGCTTCGCCAGACCATCAAAGGGCGCACGCGGAATCATTCCAGATCGTCATGATCCTGCGCAACGTAAGCAGTTAGCTGATGGCGTGAGGTGACAGCGTGAGGTCTAAAGTTTCATGGTATCAGCGCCTCGAGCTCGGAGACTGGCTAGCCTTGAGCGATACGGGTCAAGCTCTGGGAGTTGGTTGAGCGGATCGACGCCGTGCCCAGCACCTTTTTCCAAAGATAGAAGAGGCTGGCGACGATGGCCATGGACTTTACCTAATGCAGTTTGCAACGGCTGTCGGACCCCTTGCTGTGAACCTCATCCTCGAGCGGAATTCCGGTGAGCCTGGCCGATCGCTTGAACGGCCGTTGGTATCGTTTGGTGTGAGAGCGGCGGTGCAAAAGTCGGCCACGGTAGCGGCGGCATAATGCTGCTGCGGGCGGAGTAAAATCCGGCCACCT
>NZ_SHMI01000034.1:0-47791 GCF_004284735.1 Shinella sp. JR1-6
ATCGGCGTAAGCAACCAAATCCTACGTCATTTCAACGGTTTGAACCATATCCGCCAACCCCTCGTGAATTATTCGGGTTAGATGGTGGACGTTACAATCCGAATATCAGAGGTCATAAAATCTGGGATATGTGTAACCAGTGAGGATGGCCAAAAAGTGTATGGCGTTCTCTATAAAGAAATCGGCAACGGCAATAGGGTGGCTTTATCTTTTTCGGGTGTAACTCGTATGACAACCGCATTTTTGAATGCTGCTGTTGGCCAACTTTATGGTGAGCTGCCCGAATCTGAAGTTCGGCGCCATATGTTGCCCCCCGTAGACTCTGAAAGTTGGCATCTAGTACGCCTTAAATTGGTAATAGATAGAGCAAAGCAATATTTTTCAGATAAGGAGAGATATTCTAAGATATTGAATGAAGAAATCGGTGCTGAAAAGAATGAGTATCATTGATATTCCTGCTGCGGAAAATCTGAATGGCGTCAATATATTTGTTGACACTAATGTTCTTATATTTGTTGATGGGGCTCATTCTTTTGACGAAAAGGAGAAGGCTTATTCCAATGCCTACTTTAAGCTTATTAAAAATAACAATATGTTTACGTCGGAAAAATGTTTGGGGGAATTCTATAATAGATTGGCGAAATTATATTTTCGCCTAGACCAGGAAAACGATCCTAGTATCGTTGATTTTAAGAAATACCGAAAGTCCGCCGAATTTTCCACCTCCATGCAGTGTATCTACGACGCAACAAGGGATTTTATTTCAGATTTAAATGTCATAAAGAGCTATGAACACGTCGATATCGATAAGGCGTTCGATAGCGCTAGAACGGGATTGATTGACTATGCGGATATTATCTCTGCTCGTATTTGCTTGAAAGAAGATATGTATTTCTTTTCCGATGATGGTGATTCTATTTACTGCAAAGATTTGAAAATAATATCAAATAATAAATGGATGCTTTCTAAGGTTGAAAAAAGGCACAGCCTCGCCTGCCTATAATACGCGGGTTTTACCGCCCCGGCCGTCCTGTTTTCCCCTTCGTCCGCCCCTTGCGCTTCGCCTCCGCCGGGTCCTCATAGCTCCCGGCGCCAATCTTGCCGCGCCGCACCGGCTTGGCGTCCTCGGCGCCGTTCGCGCGCTCGGGCTGGTCTTCGAGGAGCGGGGAGGCGCGCTTCTTGGTGCTGAGGGTTTCCGGGGGGCGGTCTGGCAGGTCGCCGGTGACGGGCTTTTCGGTGCGGCCAACGGTCATTTCGTCGAGCGTGTTCTTTCGGAAGAGGGATTTGCCCGCCGGCGTCGCGACGTCGCGGCCCATCTCGACCAGGCTGGGCTTGCGGAAGAGCGGGCGTTCGGTGTCGGTGCCCGGGCCCATGTCGTCGAGCGAGGGTTTCTGGAAGAGGGATTTTGCGGAGGGTTTGCCGGAAGGGACGCCATCCCCCTCCGTCCTGCCGGGCATCTCCCCCTCAAGGGGGGAGATCGACTCGTGCTCGGTGCCGGTTTTCCTCTTTCCGCTCCCGGCCTGGGCCTTCGCCGAGCCCTTTCCACTCCCCCTTGCGCCTTCGGCGCCTGACGCCTCCTGCCTTGCCATCGGGTCGTCCATGACGGCGAGTTCCGCGGCCTTGAGGCGCTTGATCTCGTCGCGGATGCGGGCGGCGGCTTCGAAGTCGAGGTCGGCGGCGGCGTCGCGCATCTGCTTTTCGAGCGCTTCGAGATGGGCCTTCAGGTTGTTGCCGACGAGGTGGCCGGCGTCCGCAAAACCCTTGCCGGAGACGCCGGAAATGTCGGCGCGGACGTGGTCGCGTTCGTAGACGCTGTCGAGGATGTCGGAGATCTTTGCCTTTACGGATTCCGGGGTGATGCCGTTGGCCTGGTTGTAGGCCACCTGCTTTTCGCGGCGGCGGGTCGTTTCGTCCATGGCGCGCTGCATGGAGCCGGTGATCTGGTCGGCGTAGAGGATGACCTTGCCGTCGACGTTTCGCGCCGCGCGGCCGATGGTCTGGACGAGGGACGTCTCCGAGCGCAAGAAACCTTCCTTGTCGGCGTCGAGGATGGCGACGAAGCCGCATTCGGGGATGTCGAGGCCTTCGCGCAGCAGGTTGATGCCGACCAGCACGTCGAAGGCGCCGAGGCGCAGGTCGCGGATGATCTCGATGCGTTCAAGCGTGTCGATGTCGCTGTGCATGTAGCGCACGCGAACACCCTGTTCGTGCAGGTATTCGGTGAGGTCTTCGGCCATGCGCTTGGTGAGCACGGTGACGAGCGTGCGGTAGCCGGCCTCGGCGGTCTCGCGGATTTCACCCAGCACGTCGTCGACCTGGCTTTTCGCCGGGCGGACCTCGACGGGCGGGTCGATGAGGCCGGTCGGGCGGATGACCTGTTCGGCGAAGACGCCGCCGGACTGTTCCAGCTCCCAGCCGCCGGGTGTCGCCGAGACGGCGACGGTGTCCGGGCGCATGGCGTCCCATTCCTCGAAGCGCAGCG
Organism: Shinella sp. JR1-6; assembly: GCF_004284735.1. Lineage (NCBI taxonomy): Bacteria > Pseudomonadati > Pseudomonadota > Alphaproteobacteria > Hyphomicrobiales > Rhizobiaceae > Shinella > Shinella sp. JR1-6. The sequence continues at coordinate 2,483 of NZ_SHMI01000034.1, forward strand.
GGCGGTTGTCCATGCAGGAGGGCAGGCGGAAACCGTATTCGGCCAGCGTCGCCTTGCGGCGGAAGTCGCCGCGGTACATGGCGCCGATCTGCGGGATGGTGACGTGGCTTTCGTCGATGAAGATCAGCGCGTTGTCGGGGACGTATTCGAAGAGGGTCGGTGGCGGCTCGCCGGGGCGGCGGCCCGTCAGGTAGCGCGAATAGTTCTCGATGCCGGCGCAGGAGCCGGTGGCTTCGAGCATTTCGAGGTCGTAGCGCGTGCGCTGTTCGAGGCGCTGCGCCTCCAGCAGGCGGCCGGCCTTTTCCAGCTCGGTCAGGCGGTGTTTCAGCTCCTCGCGAATGCCCTTGATGGCGCCGTTCAGCGTCGGGCGGGGGGTGACGTAGTGGCTGTTGGCGTAGATTTTTACCGATTTCAGGTCGCCGGTCTTCTGGCCGGTCAGCGGGTCGAACTCGGTGATCGCGTCGATCTCGTCGCCGAACATCGAGATGCGCCAGGCGGCATCTTCCAGGTGGGCGGGGAAGATTTCGATCGTGTCGCCGCGCACGCGGAAGGAGCCGCGCTGGAAATCCATCTCGCGGCGCTTGTATTGCTGGGCGACGAGGTCGGCGAGGAGCTGGCGCTGGTCGAGCCGTTCGCCGACCTCCATCTGGAAGGTCATCGCCGTGTAGGTCTCGACCGAGCCGATACCGTAGATGCAGGAGACCGAGGCGACGATGATGCAGTCGTCGCGCTCCAGGAGCGAGCGCGTCGCGGAGTGGCGCATGCGGTCGATCTGCTCGTTGATCGACGATTCCTTCTCGATGAACGTGTCGGAGCGCGGCACGTAGGCTTCCGGCTGATAGTAGTCGTAGTAGGAGACGAAATACTCGACCGCGTTTTCCGGGAAGAAGTTCTTGAACTCGGAATAGAGCTGGGCCGCCAGCGTCTTGTTCGGCGCAAGGATGACGGCGGGGCGCTGCGTCTCCTCGATCACCTTGGCCATGGTGAAGGTTTTGCCCGAGCCGGTGACGCCGAGCAGGACCTGGCTGCGCTCGCCGTCCGACAGGCCGTCGACGAGGTCCCTGATGGCCGTCGGCTGGTCGCCGGCGGGCTTGTATTCGGTGACCATGCGGATCGGGATGCCGCCCTCCGACTTGGCCGGCCGGGCGGGGCGGTGCGGCGTCCAGAGCTTGCCGTCCTTGAACAGCGGGTTGCCGCTCTCGATCAGCTTCGACAGGGCATCCACCGTCGCGGTGACGGCTGTGCCGGCGCTGAGGGACGCGGCGTCCTCCAGGGAGACGTCGAGGCCGGAGACCGGCATGAGGCCGGCGGCGGCGCGGGTCTTCGGGTCGGAGGAGGCGCCGATCGAGACGCCGCGCGAGGTTTTCGTCGCCGTGACCTTCTCGGTGTGGCGGCGGGCGGCGTTCTCCACGGTCTTGCGGTGCTTGCCGGCCTTCGAGGCGACCTCGCGGCGGCTTTCGACGCTGGCGGCCTCCGCCTCGGCTTCGAGCTGTTTCACCCAGTCGGAGACGCTGCCCGAAAGCGGCGCGCCTTCGAAGTCGGACTGCGGGGCTTCCTCGAAACCGGGGTTCGAGGGCGAGGATTTTTTCGGGGTTCTGGCCATGCGGGGAATATGGCGAGAGTCATCCGGAAAGGGAAGGGGTGAAGAGTACAAAAGGGAAACGAATTTGCGGGGCGCTCCGGCCGTTATCCTCGAAACGGGGTTGGGGGCGCGCATGAGCACGGTGGACGAGGCGGCGCTGATGCCGAAGGAGGGGGCGCTCGAGGAGGTGCGGGCGGCGGTGGCGGCCTACAATGCGGCGCGGCCGAAGGTGGCGCGCGACATGTATCTCAACCTGACGCTGGTGCTCGGCGTCTACCTGCTGTTTTCGGCGCTGCTGCTCTATCTCGTCGCCACGCAGATCGAGGAGGACTGGACCTTCGTCACGCTGGGCGTGCTGGTCTTCGGGGCGACCCTGGCCTGGAAGTTCGCGGTGGGGCCGGCGACACGCTTCCAGCAGGGCCTGCGCGACCGCATGCTGCCGCTGGTCTTCGGCTTCGTCGACGAGGTGCAATATGTGCACGGCGCGACGCCGCGGTTCCTCTCGGGCATGCCGGACAAGGAATTCGCGCCGCGCGACCGCTCCGAACACGGCGACATGATCGCGGGCGTGCACGAGGGGCTGGCCTTCACGCTGTCGGAGACGGAGCTGAGCACCGGCAGCGGCAAGAGCCGGCAGACGACCTTCAAGGGCGTGATCTTCCATTTCGAGCGGGAGGAGGCGTTTCCGGGCCTTCTGGTCGCGGTGCGGAAACCGAACGCCGTGCATCGCTTCATGCGCGACCTCTTCGGCGGCGGGGCGCTGGCGCTCGTCACCAGCGGCAACCCTGACGTCGACGCCTATCACGAGTTCCGCACCGACCGGGCGGAGGCGGCAACGCCCATCGTGCAGGGCACGCTCGCGAAGGCGCTGGATTACCTCGCGAGCGTGTGGCGGGACGACGTGGTGCGTCTCGCCCTCAAGGGCCGGGACTGCTACCTGCTGGTGCCGACGAAGAAGGACTTCTTCGAGTTGCCGCCGGTCGACACGCCGATCGACTTCGACCGTTATATCCGGCCGATGATCCGCGATCTCGTGACGCTGCTGGCGACGGCGCAACTGGTGCGCAAGATCGGGTAGAGGGTGCCGCCTCCGGGCTCGGCGGACCTGTTATCCGGCGATTTGCCGCGCGAGTTTCTTGCGCTGTTCGACAAGGAAGTCCACGAGCGCGCGGGTCTTGGCGGGCATCTGGGCGCGCGATGGCACGTAGAGGAAAAAGCTCGGGCGAGGGTGGGCCCAGGGCAGCAGGACCCGCACCAGCGAGCCATCCTGTAGATAGGGACGGACGCACAGGTCGAGGTGCTGCACCAGGCCGACGCCCTGCAGCGCGGCACGCAGCATGCTGTCATCGTCGTTGAAGATGGCGTTGCCGTCGGGCTCGTAGACCACGGTGCGTGCCTCGGCGTCGGGCGTGATGAACGACCAGCGGTCGATGGTGCCGCTTGAGGTGAAGCGGTAGGACAGGCAGTTGTGATGCTTCAAGTCCTGCGGCGTCTCGGGAATGCCGTGGCGCTCGAGATAACCGGGCGAGCCGACGATGGCCATCTGCATCGGCGGCGTGATGGGTACCGCGATCATGTGCGCGTCCAGACTTTCCCCCAGCCGGATGCCGGCATCGAGCCCGTCGGCGACGATGTTGGAGAAACCGTCGTCCGTCACCAGTTCCAGCCGCAGCTTCGGGTAAAGCGCCAGGAACGCCGCCATATGCGGCTCGATCAGCGACCGGGCGGCGACGCGGGAAACGGACAGCCGGATCATGCCCGACGGCTCGGCGCCGGCCTCCCCGAGGTCGGTGACCGCGCCCTCGATCGCGGCAAAGGCGGGCTGCAACACGTCGAACAGACGCCGGCCCTCTTCCGTGAGCGACATGTCGCGTGTGGTGCGGTGCAGCAGCCGCACGTTCAGGTGCCGCTCCAGCGATTTCAGATGCTGGGACACGGTCGCGCGCGTCACCTCCATTTCCGTGGCCGCCTTTGTGAAGCTGCGGCGGCGGGCCACGTGGACGAACCACGCCATGGCGGGGAGCAGGGAGGGATCAAGTGGCATATTGTCAGTTATGACTAAACACTGATGTCGTGTCCAGGCGGTTTATCCGATCCATTCCCCCGTTTAGCATGCGCCCTATATCCACGGACATCATGCTTCGGCACGCCAGCATGGTCTCGATCGGATACCCCATCTTCGGACAGATAAAGGAGTCATGTTGTGACCGGAATTTCAAAGGAAAGAATGCGGACGGCCCTGGAGCAGGAAAAAACCGTCTCCCCGGAGGATCACGCCAAGGTCAAGGCGCTGGCCGGCATGGTGAAGATGCCGCGCAGCTTCATCTTCAAGAACCCCGACGAATACGGCATGGAAGGCTGGCACGACCTGTCCATCCCCTCGGACGACGGCACGCCGCTCGAAGCCTGGTACATTCCGGCCAAGGGCGGCGAGAGCAACAAACTCGTCATCTTCAACCACGCCCTTCCGATGTGCCGTGCCGGCTATCCCGGCCATATGGGCAAGCCCTGGGCCGACTTCATCGAGCCGGTCGAGATCGACTTTGTGATCCAGTACAAGCATTTGACCGATGCCGGCTACAACGTTCTGACCTATGATTTCCGCAACCACGGGCAGAGCGGTGCGGCCAATGGCGGGGTCTGCGGCGTCGGCCAGTGGGAATGGCGCGACTGCGTCGGTGTGAAGACGTTCGTCGATGCCCATCCGCGCCTGGGCAAGATGGATGTCGCCTTGTTCAGCCAGTGCCTGGGCGGCGTCTCGCAATATGCGGCGATCAGCAAGCGTCCCGAGCTTTTCGAGAACGTCAGATGCCTGCTCAGCCCGCTGGTGCCGAACATGACGTCGGTCTTCACCAAACTCAGCGGCTACCAGGGTATCGCGCAGTATCAGGAACTGATCGATCTGGAACTTCTCAAGCTGGGTGGTTTTGCCGCTGCGGACATGTCGGGCAGGCTTTGGGCGCCGAACATCAAGCTCCCCGTCCTGATGTGGCAGGTGAAGGACGATGCGATCATCAACAATCCGAGCGACGCGCAGAGCACATTCGACGCGCTGGCAAGCACTGACAAGGAGCTTCACTGGATCGAAGGCACGACGAAGCGCTTCGAAGACGGCTACAACTGGTTCGGCCGCCATCCCGAGAAGGTGCTGTCGTATCTGGCCCGGTACATGAACTGACGCCTTGAGGCGGATAGAAAACAAAACGCCGGCGAAGCCGGCGTTTCGCGCCGCTTGGGAGGAGCGATCAGAGGATGAAGTCACCCTTGTAAAGGTCGCTGAAGGAATCGACTTCCAGGATGAAGTCGGCCTTCTTGTCGCCGTTGACGTCGCCGAGGACGAGCTTGGTGTAGTGGCCGTTGTTGAGCTGGGTCTCGGTCCAGGTCAGTTCGCCCTTCTTGCCGCTGAAGGCAGCGCCTTCCTTGGCGACCCAGGTGAAGGCGTCGTTCTTCTTGGTGCCGGCGATGGCGTCGATGGCGGACAGGTCGATCTTGTCGCGGCCGTCGAAGGTGTTGGACTTGAACTGCTCGATCACGTCGCGGCGGCCTTCGGCCTTGCCGATCTCCGAGATGCTCTTGAAGACGAAGCGGTCCCCGCCGTCGCCGCCCCACAGCTTGTCGACACCGGCGCCGCCGATGATGACGTCGCGGCCGTCGCCGCCATGGATCTGGTCGTTGCCCTTGCCGCCCTCGATCGTGTTCTTGTAGTCGCCGCCGTAGATGATGTCGTTGCCATCACCGCCGTAGATCTTGTTGTGGGCACTGGAATGGCCAAAAATCCGGTCGTTGCCGCCGTAGCCATAGATCTTGTAGACGGAATCACCGTTCATCGGGTCCGCCATCAGGAAGTTGTTCTTGTTGTCACCTTTGAGGGTAGCCATAGAATATCTCCGGAATCATGAAACATCGGCGGCCTTTCAGCCAACCGGTGCGCATGAATGGTCGGGAGCGGGCCGGCTTGTGAAGCGCGGGGGCGGCGAAGGGGCGCAAAGCGACAGCCGAACGGTCGCACTTTCGACGAACGGTTGATTTTCGTCGGTGAACGGCACTCGACAGTTTTCCGGGAAAAAACGATTATTCGCGAAATGAGCACGGTATCGAGTCTGCCATTTGTTTTTCACGCCGACCAGAGCGAATCGCAGCTGCAACGGGCAACGTTGCGCTTCGGCGGGCTGTATCTCGTTGCCGTTTTTCTGAGCTCCAGCCTGTTGTGGGGGCTGGCGGGCACGGACCCGATCGAATCGGCGATCGGCAAGCTCTTCCTCCTGTCGGGCGCCGCTCTGCTGGCTGTGGTCCTGACGATGGTGCTGATCCGGCTGAAGGCGCTGGCGCTGCCGGTCAAGGCCGTGCTGTGCTTCGTGCTGTCGCTCGTCGGCGGTGTGCTCTATTGCGGCATCGACTATGCGATCTACACGATCTGCGTCTATCCCGAGGCGCCGGTGTGGGACATGACGAGCATCGCCTACAACGTGATCTACGGGACGTCGCTCTATTTCGGCTGGAGCTGCCTGTTCCTCGCCCTGTCCTACAGCTTCGACCTGCGCGACCGCGAGCGGCGGCTGGCGCAGATGCGCGAGGAGGCCATGGCGGCGCAGATGCGGGCGCTGCGCTACCAGCTCAACCCGCATTTCCTGTTCAACACGCTCAATTCCATGGCCGGGCTGATCGAGGAAGGCGAGCGCGACGACGCACGCGACATGGTCTTCTCCCTCTCGGCCTATCTGCGCACGACGCTGGCGCTCGATCCGCTGCAGGACCTGTTGCTGGAGGAGGAGGTCGCCTTGCAAGCCGGTTACCTCACCATCGAGCAGCGCCGCTTTTCCGACCGCATGGCGGTGGAGATCGACCTGCCGGAGGAGCTGCGAAAGGTTCCGGTGCCGAGCCTTATCCTCCAGCCGCTCGTGGAAAATGCCGTCAAGCACGGCGCCTGCCGCAAGACGGGGGGTGTGACCATTGCCATCCGTGCCAGGCAGGAGGCGGGCCGCCTGTGGCTCTTCGTCGAGAACGACATGGCGCTTGCCGACCAGCAGCCCGGCGGGGCGAGTTTCGGCATCGGCCTCAGAAATGTCGGCGAGCGCCTGTCACGGCGCTTTCCCGACGCAAGTGGGTTTCACTACGGCCGGACCAGCGATGGCCGATTCCGGGTGACCCTGACCATGCCTATCAGGACCGCATGAACGCATGACCGAAATTTCCGTCCTTATCATCGATGACGAACCGATCGCCCGGCGTCGCATGGTTCGCATGCTCGCCACCATCGAGGGGGTGAGCGTTGCCGGCGAGGCCGGCGACGTGCCGCAGGCGCTTGAACAGATCGCCGCCCTGACGCCCTCCGTGTTGCTGCTCGATATCCAGATGCCTGGCGGCAGCGGGTTCGATGTGCTCGAACAGGCCGGTACGCATGCCCCTCTGCCGATCTTCGTCACCGCATTCGACCACCACGCCATCCGTGCCTTCGAATGCAACGCGGTGGACTATCTGACGAAACCGGTGACGCCGGAGCGGCTGCGGCAGGCGCTCGACCGGGCGCGCGAGATGATCCTTGCCCGCGAGAACCGGGACACGGTGGTGGAGCTGCGCGAGACTGTCGCGGCTTTGCGCAAGGCGCTGCGCGATCAGGCGACGCGGCCGACGCAGTTCTGGGTGAAATCGCGCCGGGAGACGATCCGCATTCCGGCCGAAAGGGTGACGCGTTTCCAGGCGGACGGCGACTATGTGCAGCTGCACGCCGACCAGGGCAGTTTCCTCTACAACGAGAGCCTTTCGGCGCTGGAGCGGCGCTTGCCGACGGAGGATTTCCTGCGCATCAGCCGCAGCGCGATCGTGCGGCGCGACCAGGTGGCGCGGGTGAAGCGCGGGCCGCTGAACGTGCTGCACGTCGTGCTGCGCGACGAGACCGAGATCAAGGTCGGCCGGACCTATCTGCGGGCGGTGCGGGACGGGCTCATGCAGGGGTGAAGGCGGGCGCTTCGGCGCTGGCCAGCAGCGCGCGCAGCACGCCCGCGACATGCCGGACGGCGCGATCCTTGTCGCGGCGGCGATGCCAGGCGATGTGCAGCGGAAAGCCGGGAACGGGGATCGGCGGCCGGGCGATGTGGAAGCGCGCCGCCGCGTCCGCCGGCAGGCAGTGGCTCGGCATCATGGCGATGAGATCGCCTTCCTCCAGCAGCGGCGGCACCATCAGGAAACTCGGCACGACGATGCCGACGCGCCGGCTCCGGCCGAGGGCGGACAGCTGGTCATCGAAACCGCTGCGCGTGTCGCCGCGACCGGACACCAGGATGTGCGGATAGGCGAGCCAGCGGTCGAGCGAAAAGCCGGCCGCGGCGGGATGGTCCCGGCGCATCGCCACGACATAATGTTCCTCCAGCACCGTCTCGCAATGGAAGGCGGCCGCATCGACGCTCGGGAAGACCGAGACCGCGATGTCGCTCGCCCCGCGCGCCAGGGATTCGAGCGCCGCCGGCGCGCCGTGCCAGGGCTGGATGACGATGTCGATGCCGGGGGCGGGGCCGGCGAGCGCCTGGTGCAGCGGACCGGCGATCAGGATGCCCGGATGGTCTGCCGTGACGATGCGCACCGTCTGGCGGATGTCTGCCAGCGGTTCCTCCGGCGCATCGACGACGGCGGCGATGCCGGCGAGAAGGGTCTTCAGCGGGTCGCGCAGCGCCTCCGCCCGCGGCGTCAGGCGCATGCCGCCCTTGCCGCGCTCCAGAAGCGGATCGCCGAAGAGGTGGCGGCAGCGGTCGAGCGCGCTCGACGTCGCCGGCTGGGACAGGTTCAGCTTGACGGCGGCGCGCGAGACATGCGCCTCGTCGAGCAGGGCGTCGAGCACGACGAGCAGGTTGAGGTCGACCGAGCGCAAATTCATGAAGCCGATAATAGCATATACAAATCATCCATTGGAGTGATTTTGCTGTTCGCGGCATCCTGATGGCGTCAACACAGGAGACGACGCCATGAGCAAGACACTGATCCTTCTCTTTCACCCCGATCTCGCCCGCTCGCGTGCCAATGCCGTGCTTGCTGCCGCTGCCCTGCGGCTGCCGGCGGTCGAGCTCATCGATGTGCATTCGCTCTATCCGGACGGCGGGGTTGACGCCGGCGCGGAGGCGGCCCGGCTGCTTTCGGCCGACCGCATCGTGCTGCAATTCCCGATCCAGTGGTATTCCACGCCACCGCTTCTCAAGGCCTGGCAGGACGCCGTGTTCACCCGCATGGTCTATGTCCACTACGAGACGGAGGGCCGTCTGCTGGCGGGCAAACCGCTGCTCGTTGCGGCGACGGCGGGCAATGTGCCGGAGGCCTATGCGCCCGGCGGCGCCAACCGGTTCACCATGGCGGAACTGCTGCGCCCGCTGGAGGCGAGCGCCCATCGCTGCGGCCTGTCCTGGCAGCCGCCCTTTCTCGTCTACCGGGCGGACAAGCGCGACGAGCTCTCGCTGTTTTCAGCGGGCCGGGACTATGCGGCGAGGCTCGACGCCTGGGGCAGGGCAGGCGAGGCGGAGGAAGACCCGCGCCGCTATCTCGTCGAGGCCTGGGGTTGAGGCGATGGCGTGTCCCGCGATCGGCCGGCGGTGCACGGCGGCGAGGGGCGCGATTTCAGGAGCGGTCTTGACGGAGCAGGCAAGTGGGCTATTCCCTTGTCGCAGCTCCTCAGGAATCAGGATTCGTGATGCCCTTCAGCCTCTCTCCCGCGGCCGTCTGGCCGATCGTGCTGCTCTGCCTCTCCAACGTCTTCATGACCTTCGCCTGGTACGGGCACCTCAAGTTCAAGTCGGCGCCGCTCTTCATCGCGATTCTTGCCAGCTGGGGCATCGCCTTCTTCGAATATTGCCTGGCGGTGCCGGCCAACCGCATCGGTCACGAGGTTTACTCGGCGGCCCAGCTGAAGACGATCCAGGAGGTGATCACCCTGCTCGTCTTCGCCGGTTTTTCGGTTTTCTGGCTCAAGGAGAGCCTCACCTGGAACCATGCCATCGGCTTCATGCTGATCGCCGCCGGTGCGGCCTTCGTCTTCAAGGGATAGGCCTTTTCCCGTAAAATAGTCGCAATCGGGGGTAAGCCTTCGGGCGATGGATGAGGTTCGCGTGACGACAAGCTTCGCTACCATGGCGTCCCTGCGCTTCGGCTATGGCCGGAGGCCGGGGGAGGCTGCGCCTGACAGCGTCGCGGCGCTGCTGCGCCAGGTGGAGCGCGGCGGCCGGGACCCCTGTCTTTTTCCGGCGGAGGGCATTGCCGGCCGCCGGGCGCGGTTTGCCGCCTATCGCGACCTCGACGCGGCCTACAAGGCGGCGCGCGAGAAGAAGACGCTGATGACCGTCGGCACGCGCACCATCAACCCCTATGCCATAGCGCTTGCCAACACCTTGCAGCGCGACCGGCACCTGAAGGTGCGGCAGGCGGTCTTTTCGCCGAACGGCTTCTACGAGCGGCTGGTCGCCTTCTGGTGCGATCATTTCGCCATCGACGCGCGCAAGGGCGGTGCGATGCGGCTTCTGGCGCCGCTGCACGAGGCGGAGGCTATCCGCCCGCATCTTGCCGGCTCCTTTGCCGATCTCCTGAAGGCGGCGGCCCTGCATCCCGCCATGCTCGCCTATCTCGACCAGACCCGCTCCGTCGGGCCGAACTCGCCGGTGGGGCTGAAGTCCGGCCGGGGGCTCAACGAGAACCTCGCGCGCGAGCTCATCGAGCTGCACACGATGGGGGCCGGCAGCGGCTACAGCCAGAAGGACGTGCGTTCGGCGGCCTATGTGCTGACCGGGCTTTGGTATCGCGCACCGGTCTACGAGACCGCCTTTCGCCCGCGCTCGGCCGAGCCCGGCACCTACCGGGTTCTCGGGCGGGAGTATGGCGGCAAGCGGCGGGACATGACGCATATCCATGCGCTGCTCGACGACCTTGCCGCGCGCAAGGAGACCCGTCGCCACATCTGTCGCAAGCTCGTCGTGCATTTCATCGCCGACGACCCGCCGCAGCCGGTGGTGGACGCTATGGTGACGGCGTGGAAGCGCAGCGGTGGTGCGCTGCCTGCGGTCTACCGGGCGATGCTCGACCATCCTCGAAGCTGGGAGGACGGCGGCCGCAAGGCGCGCCAGCCGTTCGATTTCGTCGTTGCCGCGCTGCGTGCGCTGGACATGCCGGCCGAAGCGCTTGCGCCGGGCGACGGGGCGAAGAAGGGCGGCGGCCGTCCGGCGGCCGATGTCGCCGCGCTTGCGGACGTGATGATGATGACCGCCGAGGGCAAGCCGGCGCTGACGGCCAATCCGCTCTCCGTCGGCATCATCGACCGGCTCGGCCAGCCGATCTGGTCGGCGCCGAGCCCGGCGGGCTGGGAAGAGGGGCTTTCGGCCTGGATCACCGCCAGCCAGCTTACCGAGCGCATCGCCTGGGCGCGGCGCCTGGTGGCGCGCTTCGGCGACAAGGCCGATCCGCGCGCCTTCCTGGAGGCGACGATGGCGGATGCGGCGCGGGCGGACACGATCGAGACCGTGGCACGCGCGCCGAGCCGTGCGGTGGGGCTGGCAATGGTGCTGGCATCCCCCGAATTCAACCGGCGTTAGGAGAAGGCATGGCCAGCGACCTCAACCGTCGAGCCTTCCTGTCCGGGGCCTGCTGCCTGGCAGCCGCGCCGCTCGTCACGCCCGTCAGCTTTGCGGCCATGCCCGGCGACAACCGGCTGGTGACGATCGTGCTGCGCGGGGCGATGGACGGGCTTGCGCTGGTGCAGCCCTACGGCGACCCGGCGCTGAAGGTGCTGCGGCCGAAGCTGGCGCTTGGTGCCGACAAGGGGCTCCTCGATCTCGACGGCTTCTTCGGCCTGCATCCCGCGGCGGCGGACCTGATGCCGCTTTGGAAGGCGGGCGAACTGGGTTTCGTACACGCCATCTCCACGCCCTATCGCGACGGCCGAAGCCATTTCGACGGGCAGGACATGCTGGAAAGCGGCGGTGCGGCGGTGCGCGGCGAGCGCACCGGCTGGCTCAACCGGGCGATCGCCAGCATTCCGCGCCCGGCCGATCGCCGGGCGATCGATGTCACCACCACGGCCGAGCTGATCCTTACGGGCGGCAATCCGGTCGATGTCTGGTCGACGCGGGCCGATCTCGCGCTTGCCGAGGACGAGCAGGCCTTCTTTGTCCGGCTCTACCGCAACGATCCGCTCTTTGCCGCCGCGCTGCGCGAGGCGACGGCGACCGACATGCTCTCGGACACGATCCATGGCACGGAAGGCAAGCGCGCGGCCGGCATCGCTTCGGTCGCGAAGCTGACGGCGGGCATGCTGGCAGCCGACCACCGGATCGCCAGTTTCTCCATCAACGGCTGGGACACCCATCTCAACCAGGCGCGCAGCTTCCGGAGGCCGGTCAAGGACCTCGCGACGGCGATCACCACCCTGAAGGCGAGCCTTCCGGCGGATGTCTGGCGCAAGACGGCGATTCTCGCCATCACCGAATTCGGGCGGACGGCGCGGGAGAACGGTTCTGACGGCACCGACCACGGCACAGGCGGTCTTGCGATCCTGTCGGGCGGCGCAGTGGCGGGCGGCAAGGTTTATCGCGACTGGCCTTCGCTTTCCGAAGGCGACCTGCTCGACGGGCGCGACCTCAGACCCACCACGGACCTGCGCCAGCTGGCAGCCGCCATGCTGCGCCAGCAGTTCGGCATTTCGGCGCGCGACCTCGAGACCGCGGTGTTTCCGGGATTGAGTTTCGACAGCCGGGCGGCCTATCTGCGCGGCTGACCTTTGGCCCGGCATGTCGAGGCGGTGGCTGGCCGTTGCATCGCGGACGGCTTGCCGGCGGCTATTCGACCGGAACGGGGGTCGGGTGGCCGTCCTTGTCGAGCGCGACCATGACGAAGGTGGCGCCCGTGACCTTTTCCAGCGTGGTGGTGAGGTAGCGCTGTGCCCAGGCCTCGACGGAGAGCGTGATCGAGGTGCGGCCGACGCGGACGATGTCCGTATAGATGCTGAGCGTGTCGCCGATCTTCACCGGCAGGTCGAATGCCATCTCCTTGACGGCGGCGGTGACGACGCGGCCGCGCGCGCGCTCGGCGGCGCGGATGCCGGAGGCAAGGTCCATCTGCGCCATGACCCAGCCGCCGAAAATATCGCCCGCGGCATTGGCGTCGCCCGGCATGGCGAGCGTGCGAAGGGTGAGTTGTCCGTTCGGCGTGCTGTTGCTGGTCATGCGCATCCTCTCCTTGGCTGATACCGGTCTAGCGGAATGCGTGCAGCGGCGGAAGAGGGCTTGTCTGCGGCGCGCCGAACCGGTTTTTGGTATTTCCGAGTATTTTCAAACTCTAAAAATTGATGATTGCAATTTTAGGCGATTTTAAAGGGTTTCCCGGACCTTCGGAAAGGTTGGAGTACCGCGTCCGTTCGTGTTGAGGAGACCCGATGAAGAATTTCAGAATATCCACACGCCTGTCATTGCTCGTCGGTCTGGCCCTGACCATCATCGCCGCAGCACTTGTCTACAGTCTCTACCATTCTCAGGACGCGATGGTTGCCGAGCGCAAGTCGAAGCTGGCGGCGATGGATCAGAGCATGCTGACGCTCTTTGAGTATTATCATGCACTTGAAACCGCCGGCACGCTGACGCGCGAAGAGGCGCAGACACGGGCGAAGGACGCGGTGCGGGCGCTGCGCTACGAGGACAGCGGCTACTTCTGGATCAACGACATGAACGCCGTGATCGTCATGCATCCGATCAAGCCGGCGCTCGATGGCACCGATCAGTCCGGCATGGCCGACCCGACCGGCAAGAAGATCTTCGTCGAATTCGTGAAGGCGGTGAAGGCAAGCCCGACCGGTCAGGATTTTGTCGACTATCTGTGGCCGAAGCCCGGCTTCGAGGAGCCGGTGCTGAAATATTCGCACGTCGCCGGCTTTGCGCCCTGGGGCTGGATCGTCGGCACAGGCGTCTATGCGAACGACCTTGCCGCCATGTTCCGCCGCAACGCCGTCGAAACGGCGATCATCCTCGCCGTCGGGGGGCTTGCCATCATCCTTGCCGCCTACGGCATCGTGAAGAGCGTGACCGGCCCGGTCTTACGTCTGAAGACTTCGATGCAGGCGATTGCCGACGAGGATGTGTCCAGCGACGTGCCGGAAACCGACCGCAAGGACGAGATCGGTGAGATGGCCAAGGTCGTTTCCATCCTGCGCCAGTCGGTCGCCGAGCGTGCGCAGCTTCGTCTTCGCGAGGGCGAGCAGCAGGGTCGCCTTGACGAGGAGCGCAGCGAGGGCGAGCGCCGCCAGCGGGCGGTCAGCCAGGGGCAGATGGATGCCATGAACACCGTCGGCCAGGCGCTGGAGCGTCTTGCCAACGGCGACCTGACGGTCTCGATCCAGGCGATCGCGCCGGAATACGCCAAGTTGCGCGACGACTTCAACCGCGCCGTCGATGCGTTGTCCAGCGTCATCAACGCCATCGCCCGCTCCACCGATATCGTGCACGGCAGTGCCGGCGGCATTGCGGAAGCGGCCAACAACCTGTCGCACCGCACGGAACAGCAGGCAGCCTCGCTCGAGGAAACCGCCGCCGCGCTCGACGAGATCACCGCGACGGTGCGCAACGCCTCCGACCGCGCCGCCGAGGCGAGCCGCATGGTGGCCGAGACCAGGCAGTCGACCGGCCGCTCCGGCACGATCGTGCGCGATGCGGTCGCCGCGATGAGCCGCATTGAGGACGCCTCCAGTCGCATCAGCCAGATCATCGGCGTCATCGACGAGATCGCCTTCCAGACCAACCTTCTTGCCCTCAATGCCGGCGTCGAGGCGGCGCGGGCAGGGGAGGCCGGCCGCGGCTTTGCCGTCGTGGCGCAGGAGGTGCGCGAGCTTGCCCAGCGTTCGGCCAATGCGGCCAAGGAGATCAAGGGACTGATCAGCAATTCGGCGACGGAGGTCGGCACCGGCGTGGCGCTGGTGCGCTCGACGGGCGATGCGCTGAACGAGATCGAGGCGCTCGTCAACAAGGTGAACGACCAGGTGACCTCCATCGCCACCGCGGCACGCGAGCAGGCGACCGGCCTTGCCGAGGTGAACACTGCGGTCAACCAGATGGACCAGATGACCCAGCAGAACGCCGCCATGGTGGAGGAAACCAATGCGGCCGGCCAGACGCTGACCCAGGAAAGCGAGCAGCTTAAGACCCTGCTCGGCAATTTCCGGCTGAACGCAGCCGGTGCGGCGGACAACCGGCGCCGCGCGGCATAACGCAAAAGACGATCTCCGGACGAACTTGCCCCGGCGCCCCAGGCGCCGGGGTTTTTCGTTGGGGTCGGTTCGGTAAGGTGTCTGCAATGCAGAGGGGGAGATCGGCCATGAAGACCGGCCTGCGTGTGTCTCCCGACAAGAGCAGCGTTGTTCTGTGCGGCTGGCTCCCCCCACTAATCTCGCGGGGTGTCTGAAAACGGTTCCTTTACCCTGTTGCGCGAAAATCCTCTGGAAATGCAGGACGATCGCTTTCGCGTCCGGTTTCGGGCTTTTCCCGTCCGAATGCGGACAAAAGCGACCTGCACCATGACCGGACAACAATGTGCGCAACCGGGACCCGCAGGGCGCGGGGCAGGGCTGGCGGAAGTGACAATGGGTATAGCGTTTGTTTCTCGTCTGCGCCGGCCGCTCGGGCTGTTCCTGATCCCGGCGATGCTTGCCGCCTGTTCCGGGGGCATGACACCGCCCGACGACATCGTCGGCGCCATCCGACCCTCGGAGGAAGTCTCGCAGCGCCCTGCCGCCGATATCGGCGACACGGGCGGCGATCTCACCGACTATCCGGTCGAGACGACGGCCGCGGCCGATACGGCGATGGTCACGCCGCTTGCGGAGAAGAAACGCCTGCCGATGATCGACAGCGACGAGGCGATGGGCATCACCCAGCCCGTCCAGGCCTCCTCCGGCGTGCTGACGGTGCCGGAAGGCGGCGTCAACATGGACGAGGGGCTCGGCGTCGCGCGCGTCGAGGGGCTGGCGGAGGCGCAGGCGAACGAGATCGCGGAAGGCAACGCCACCCAGGTCGTCGTCGACGGCATCGGCTCGGACACGCCGCAGCAGATCGGCCAGCCGGCGACGATCCCGATGTCGGACGCCGGCGTCGAGCTCGGCGAGGCGCCTGATGGCGGCGATTACCTCCAGGTGCCGGACAAGGCGACGACCCGCCGCCGGCAGACGAATGAGGGCGAACAGGTCGCCTTCCTGCCGCGCCTCAACAATCCGATGCAGATGCCGGAAACCATGGGCGGCATGCCGGCTTCGGAAAAGGCCTGCCGCCAGCGGCTGCAGAAGCTCGGCGTCAAGTTCCGCGACGTGCCGCGCATTTCCCGCGGGCGTTCCTGCGGCATCGCCTGGCCGATCGAGCTGTCGGGCCTTTCCGGGGGCATCCAGATCAAGCCGGCGGCCCAGGTCAACTGCCAGATCACCGAGGCCTTCGCGCGCTGGGTGAAGAACGAGCTCGTTCCGTCCAGCCGCACCCGCTATCTCTCGGGCGTCTCGGCCATCCACCAGATGTCCTCCTATTCCTGCCGCACCATGAACTCGCAGCGCGGTGCTTCCATATCGGAACACGCCAAGGGCAACGCCATCGATGTCGGCAAGATCGTGCTGAAGAACGGCAAGGCGATCGCCATCGAGAAGAAGGGTTTCTTCGCCTTCCGCGAAAAGGGCCTCCTGAAATCGGTGCGCGGGGACAGCTGCAAGTATTTTTCCACCGTGCTTGGCCCCGGCAGCGACCGCTTCCACAAGGACCACTTCCACTTCGATCTCAGGGCGCGCAAATCCGGCTACCGGCATTGCAGCCTGTAACGGCCTGATCTGAGGGCAAAAAAAGACCGGCGGGGCGCCGGTCGAAAGAAGGGGTGGCAACCCGTAGGGTGGGGCCGCCTGGAACGTCACATTCCATCACCGTCGCCGGCGCGGACCGGCGAGGATGTCAGGCGTGCTTCCGCGGGGGAAGCGGGCGGATGAGGCCGCCGAAAACTCCCTCAGGGTCCGGGAGCAAGGCCGCTGCGCGAGGGCAGGGGAACGCCTGGTGAGCGGGGTGCGTGTCGTTCCTGCCGGCCTCGCGTCAGACAATGGTTGAAATGGGTCACGGTTTGATGACAGTGCGCACTTCGCAAATGCGAAATTCTCGCGAGTCGCCGCCGTCCTGGCGGATCCCCAGGAGCCTGCCATGCCCCCCGTCGCCGATCTTGTTCTCTTCGCGCTCGCGCTCGTCGCGGCGGGCGTCGTGTCCGGCCTGCTTGCCGGCATTTTCGGCATTGGCGGCGGGGCGATCCTCGTGCCGGTCTTCTACCAGGTGTTCGGCTATCTCGACGTGCCGGAGGCGGTGCGCATGCACCTGTCCATCGGCACCTCCATCGCCATCATCGTGCCGACCTCGATCCGCTCCTTCACCTCGCACCGGCTGCGTGGCGCGGTGGATATGGACCTTCTGAAGAGCTGGATCGTCGCGCTGCCCTTCGGCGCGATCCTCGCTTCGGTCATCGCTGCGCTGATCTCCAGCGTCGGCCTTCGCCTCATCTTCGTCGGCATCGCGCTGCTGGTGGCGCTGCGCATGCTGTTCAACCGCGATACCTGGCGCGTGGGCAACGATTTGCCGACGGGCATCGCCAACCAGGTGGCAGGCGTCGTCATCGGCACGCTTTCCGGCCTGATGGGGATCGGCGGCGGCGTGCTGAACAACACCTACATGACCTCCTTCGGCCGGCCGATCCACCAGGCGGTGGCGACGTCCTCCGGCGTCGGCGTGCTGATCTCCATTCCCGGCATCGTCGGCTACATCTGGGCTGGCTGGGGCGAGCCGGGCCTGCCGCCGTTCTCCACCGGTTTCATCAACTGGGTGGCCGTCGCGCTCATCGTGCCGATCGCCCTCGTCGTCACGCCCTGGGGTGTCCGGCTGGCGCATTCGATGAGCAAGCGGCAGCTCGAGGTCGGCTTCGGCATCTTCCTCATCCTCGTTTCGCTGCGCTTCCTCGCGAGCATCTACGGCTGAGCGACTTTTTTGCGCCCTCAGGGTGAAAATCGACGAGGGACACGCCATATAGGGTGTCCTTCCGCATGAAATCCCTCTCTCCGGACCCTCCCATGGCGCCCATCGTTTCCATCCGCAATCTCACCAAGAGCTACGCATCGGGGTTCCAGGCGCTGAAGGGCGTCGACCTCGACATCGAGGAGGGCGAGATCCTGGCACTGCTCGGGCCGAACGGCGCGGGCAAGACGACGATGATCTCGATCATCTGCGGCATCGTCACGCCGTCGGGCGGCTCGGTGACGGTCGCCGGCAGCGACATCCTCACGGACTATCGCAAGACCCGCGCGATCATCGGCCTCGTGCCGCAGGAGCTGACGCTCGATGCGTTCGAGACGGTGTGGAACACGGTCGCCTTCTCGCGCGGTCTGCACGGCTGTTCGCCGAACCCGGCGCTGATCGAGCGCATCCTGCGCGACCTCTCGCTCTACGACAAGAAGGACACGGTGCTGCGCCACCTCTCGGGCGGCATGCGGCGGCGCGTCCTGATCGCCAAGGCGCTCTCCTACGAGCCGAAGGTGCTGTTCCTCGACGAGCCGACGGCGGGGGTCGACGTTTCGCTGCGCAAGGACATGTGGCAGCTCGTCGAGCGACTGCGTGCCTCCGGCGTCACCATCATCCTGACGACGCACTATATCGAGGAGGCCGAGGAGATCGCCGACCGCATCGGCGTCATCAACCACGGCCAGATCCTGCTGGTCGAGGACAAGAAGGCGCTGATGGCGAAACTCGGACGCAAGCAGATGACGGTGGAACTCGCCGAGCCGCTTGCGGCCCTGCCCGATACGCTGTCGTCCTACGGACTGACGCTTGCCGAGGGCGGCGAGCGGCTGGTCTACGAGTTCGACAGTTCCGGTGAGCGCACCGGCATATCCTCGCTCCTCTCCGCGCTGTCGCAGGCGGGGCTTCGGGTCAGGGACATCTCCACCGAGCAGAGTTCGCTGGAAGACATTTTCGTGGAACTGGTGGGAGAGGGCCGATGAACATCGAGGCGATCAAGTCGATCTACGCATTCGAGATGGCGCGCACGCGCCGCACGCTGCTGCAGAGCATCGTGTCGCCGGTCATCACCACCTCGCTCTATTTCATCGTCTTCGGCGCGGCGATCGGCTCGCGCATGCAGGAGGTGCAGGGCGTTTCCTACGGTGCCTTCATCGCGCCCGGCCTCATCATGCTGACGCTGCTCAACCAGTGCATCGGCAACGGCTCCTTCGGCATCTACTTCCCGAAATTCACCGGCACGATCTACGAGATCCTCTCCTCGCCCATCTCGATGATCGAGATCGTCATCGGCTATGTCGGCGCGGCGGCCACCAAGGGACTGATCGTCGGCACGATCATTCTCGTCACGGCTTCGCTCTTCGTCGACATCTCGATCAAGCACCCGTTCATGATGGTGCTGTTCTTCGTGCTGACGGCCGTCAGCTTCAGCCTGTTCGGCTTCATGATCGGCATCTGGGCGAAGGACTTCGAGCAGCTCAACCTCTTCCCCATGCTGATCATCCCGCCGCTCGTCTTCCTCGGCGGCAGCTTCTATTCGATCGACATGCTGCCGCCCTTCTGGCAGGCGGTGAGCCATTTCAACCCGGTGCTCTACCTCGTCTCCGGCTTCCGCTGGAGCTTCTACGAGATCGCCGACGTCAACCCCATCGTCAGCCTCGTGACGGTGCTGGGCTTCCTGGCGGTATGCCTTTCGATCACCGCCTGGATCTTCAAGACGGGGTACAAGCTGAAGAACTGAGTCTGCCGGGGCGCCGGGCGGTCACGCGCCGTCGAGATAGTAGGCCTTCTGCGACGGGTAGTAATCCGCGAAGGACGGCAGCGCCTTGCCCTCGCGCGATGCGACCAGCATGTCGAGGTAATACTCCCAGCCCGGCCCGACATCGCCGGCAAGCTTCCGGTCGCTGAGCGGCTGCACGAAACGCAGCTCGGTCGTGTCGTCCGTCTGCGTCAATGTCAGCGCGATGCGCCAGTCGCCGTAGTCATCCTTCATGGCGACGACCAGCCGGTGCGGCGCTTCGCATTCTTCGATCACGACATCCGACCACGGCTGGTCCTTTTCGTGGGTGAGTTGCAGCCGCACGGTCTTGCCGGGGCCGACATCGCCTTCCCATCGGCCGAACCAGAGGGCGGTGCGCTCTGATTTCGTCACGCTCGCCCAGACATCGCCGATGGGCGCGCGGAACGTCCGCGTGAGAACGAGGTCATTGCCAAGAACGTGGCCGGTGGGTTTCGGGCTCATGCCGTCTCCTTTTCCGTGTCGTTCGCGTGCCGTCGCGGGCCCCTGTATATGCGATAGCGGTTTTCTCTGCGAGCGCCTGCAACGGGCGGGCGCGCTGCCTCAATCCTTCAGCCGCAATTCGTCGCGCGTGATCTCGATCGAGCCGAGCGTTTCGAGGAAGCTCATGCCGAGCAGGCTCTGTTCCAGCCGGCCCTGTTCGGTGACCATGCCGCGGATGGTGCCGCGCAGGATGGGGCCGATGGCGACCTGGCGCAGCGTGACGGGAGCGGCGAGCGCCCGGCCGTTGGCAGTGGACACGTCGATGGAGAAGACGAGGTTGTCCGGGTTGATGCCGAGGCGCATGGCGTCCTCGTAGGACAGCACGACGGAGCTGGCGCCGGTATCGACCAGCATGCGCAGCGGTGTGCCGTCGATTGTTACCTCGGCCTCGTAGTGGCCGGACACGCCCTTGTGGATGACGAGGATCTGTTCGCCGCTGGCGCTGGTCGTCACCACGGCACGGCCGGGAATGAGGCCGGCGGTCAGGCGGTTGCCGACCTCTTGCAGGTCGAAGCGATAGAGATAGCCGGTGGCGAGCACGAGGATGATCACCAGCCAGATTCCGGCCTGACGTATGCTTTCGCCCCATTGCCGTCGCCCGGCGAGCACGCCGGCCGCCATCATGGTGGCGATCGCCGACAGCGTGACGAGACGGCCGAAATCGTTGTTGTCCATGCCCATGGTGCGGCCGCTGTCGTGGTTGAGGATCAGGGCGCCGAGGCCGATGGCGAGGATGCCGAGAAGGATGTACAGCCTCATGCTTCGCCGCGCTCCCGGGCCATGCGGGTGCGGCGGGTCTCGCGCCGCGGTTTGCGTTCGACGGTGGCAAGGCGAGCGGGTAGCTCGGCCATGATGGCGCGGCGCTGGTCTGACGAATAGAGCGTCCAGGCGCCGATTTCATCGCGCGTGCGACCGCAACCGAAGCAGTAGCCGGTCACCATGTCGATCGAACAGACGAGGATACAGGGCGATTCCATCGCGGCTCCCGAAAATTGTTTTTCCTATATCGGCAGCTCAGAGCGTCAAGGCAAGGGCGAAGAGCACTGACATTTCCGCGAGCTGCTGCGTGGCGCCGATCGTATCGCCCGTGTGGCCGCCGATCTTGCCGAGCGCGGCACGGTTGAAGGCGAGGATGGCGACCACGGCGAGGAGGAGTGCGAGCACGAAGGACAGCACGCTGCCATGCGGCAGCAGGAGCGCGGCGGCAAGGAGGATGCCGCTTGCGAGTGCGCCGATCGTCGCGCCGCTGTCCGGCTCGCCGACCGAGGCTGCGACACCGTCGCGCCGGGCGGGCGGCAGCAGCGACCAGTGCCAGACCATCGCGGTGCGGCTGGCGGCGGCGGCGGCGAGCAGCACCATGCCGAGCCTGGACGGTGTGAGGACGGCGGCAAGGGTCGCGATGGCCGCGGCCCGCAGCCCGAAGGAGAGGATGAGCGCGACCGCACCGTAAGAGCCGATGCGGCTATCCTTCATAATGGCGAGCGCGCTCTCCCGGTCCCGCCCGCCGCCGATGCCGTCGGCGCTGTCGGAAAGCCCGTCCTCGTGCAGGGCGCCGGTGAGGAGGGCCTGTACGGCGAGCGTGGCGAAGGCGATGAGCAGCGGCGGTGCGGAGAGCGCAGACAGCAGAGCGGCGAGGGCGGCGGCGGGCAGCACGATCAGCACGCCGGCCAGCGGGAAGGCGCGTACGGCGCGCGACAACCGTCCGTCATGGCCGATGAAATGACGCTGCGGCACCGGCACGCGCGAAAGGAAGGCGACCGAGCGGGCGGTGTCGTCGATATAGTCCTGAATGGCCAAGTCTGGTCCTTTCCGAAGGCGGTTCGGCTTGTGTCGCACCCCTCATCCCCCTGCCGGACCTTCTCCCCGCAAACGGGGAGAAGGGGAAAACGGTGAGGTTTTCCTTCCTCGCCCCGCTTGCTGGGAGCGGATGCCGGCAGGCAGGTGAGGGGCTTTTTGCAAACCGCGCCATCCTATCCGATCGCCCTGTGACGAAAGGGCGACGAAGGCCGCCGCAAATGCGGTTGTCGGATTCGCGCCCTGCCTCTATTAGGAGACACCAAACACACGCCTTTGAAAGCCGAAACTTAAGGAATTCCCCAAGATGAGTGCCAGCGGCCTGCCGTTCGATGATTTTCGTGAATTGCTGCGCAACCTGCCCGGCCCCGATTCGGCTGCGCTGGTGGCGGCGCGCGAACGCGACAAGCAGCTCACCAAGCCGCCGGGCGCGCTTGGCCGGCTGGAGGAGATCGCCTTCTGGCTCGCCGCCTGGACCGGCCGGCTGCCGGCCGTGACGCGGCCGCTGGTCGCCATCTTCGCCGGCAACCACGGCGTCACCCAGCAGGGCATCACGCCCTATCCGTCCTCCGTCACCGCGCAGATGGTGGAGAACTTTGCGGCTGGCGGCGCGGCGATCAACCAGATCTGCGTGACGCACGATCTCGGCCTGAAGGTCTTTGACCTGGCGCTCGACTATCCGACCGCCGACATCACGCAGGAGGCGGCACTGTCCGAGCGCGATTGCGCGGCCACCATGGCCTTCGGCATGGAGGCGGTTGCCGGCGGCACGGATCTCCTGTGCATCGGCGAGATGGGCATCGGCAACACGACGATCGCCGCGGCGATCAACCTGGCGCTCTATGGCGGCACGGCGGAGGAATGGGTCGGGCCCGGCACCGGCTCGGAAGGCGAGGTCCTTCAGCGCAAGGTGGCGGCGGTGAAGAAGGCCGTCGAGCTGCACCGGGCGCATCTTTCCGATCCGCTGGAGGTGCTGCGCCGCCTCGGCGGCCGCGAGATCGCCGCCATGGCCGGCGCGATCCTCGCTGCCCGCATGCAGAAGATTCCCGTCATCCTCGACGGCTATGTGGCGACGGCGGCGGGCGCTATCCTGCGCGCGGCCAATCCGGCCGCACTCGACCACTGCCTGATCGGCCATGTCTCGGCCGAACCGGGGCACCTCAAATCGATCGAGAAGCTCGGCAAGACGCCACTGCTCGCGCTCGGCATGCGGCTCGGCGAGGGCACGGGGGCGGCGCTTGCCGCCGGCATCGTCAAGGCGGCGGCGGCCTGCCATTCCGGCATGGCGACCTTCGTTCAGGCGGGCGTCAGCAACCGCACCTAACGAGCGGCCGGCAAAAAGCCTCAATGGCATGGATTGAGAGCGCGAAACACGCCCGTCATGCGGGCGTGTTTCATGAGAGCGGCGAAAACGGGATTGCGGGAATGGGTCAGGGACCAATCGAGAAGAAGACGGGCATCAGCCACCTGTTTGCGGCAGCGACCTATTCAGCCGCCGGCGCGCGCCGCCTGCTCGGCGAATCCGCCTTCCGCCACGAGCTGATCGCCTTCGGCGTCGCCATGGTGCTCTTCACCCTCGTCGGCGCATCCTTCTTCCAGTACGTCGCCATGGCGATCCTCTTCCTCCTGATGATCGCCTTCGAGGCGCTCAACACGGCGATCGAGGAGATCGTCGACCGTGTCTCGCCGGAGATTTCCGAGATGGGCAAACACTCGAAGGACCTCGGTTCCTTCGCCGTCTTCTGCCTGATCATCGCCAACGCCGTCTATGCCGGCTATGTGGTGGCGTCGAAGTTCATCTGAACGGTTTCGGGCCCGACCCGAGGACCCGGACGGCAAACGTTTCAGGCAAAACTTTTCCTGCGCGGGGCGACGGCCTGGGTCTCGGTGACGGCGGGCAGGCTTTGCAGCACACGCTTGGCCGGCAGGATGGCGATGGCCTCGGTGCCTTCGCGCAGCTTGGATTTCAGGATGAACTCGCCATTGTGCTTGGCGAGGATCGCCTGGACGATCGGCAGGCCGAGGCCGGTGCCTTGCTCGGCGCTCTTGATGGCGATGGAGCCCTGGCCGAAGGCGGAGAGCACGACGGGGATTTCCTCCTCCGGGATGCCGGGGCCGTTGTCGCGGATCGAGATGTACTGTCCGCCGCCGGCGGTCCAGCCGGCCTTGACGAAGATCTCACCGCCCTGGGGCGTGAATTTCACGGCATTCGACAGGAGGTTCAGGACGACCTGGCGCAGTGCCTTCTCGTCTGCCCAGACGGCCGGCATGTCGCCTTCGACCTGCTCGGAAATGGTGATGTTCTTCGCCCGCGCCCGCAGCTGCACCATGCCGATGCAATCCTCGGCGATATCGACGAGATGCACGCTGTCCTCCGACAGGTCGTACTTGCCCGCCTCGATGCGCGAAAGATCGAGAATCTCGTTGATGAGGTTGAGCAGGTGCTGGCCGGAGCGGTGAATATCGGAGGTGTATTCCTTGTAGACGGGGTTGTTGAGCGGCCCGAGCACCTCCGTCGACATCACCTCGGAGAAGCCGAGGATGGCGTTGAGCGGCGTGCGCAGCTCGTGCGACATGGAGGCGAGGAAGCGGGATTTGGCGAGGTTTGCCTCTTCGGCGCGCCGGCGGGCCTCGTCCGACATGGACTTGGCCACTTCCAGTTCGGCGATCAGGTCGTCCTTTTCCGATTGGGAGGAGAGCAGCTGCGCGCTGGTGTGGCGCAGGCGGTTCGTCATGAAGATGAGGAAGATCAGCGCGGCGGAGATGATCGTCACCATGCCGAACGTCGCCGGATTGGGGCGCAGCAGGGCGGAGATGGAGAGCGCGACGACCGTGGGCAGGAAGGCATAGAGCACGGCATGGCGCAGCATCAGCGTGCTGATGGCCGTGACGGCGAGCGCGACGAGCAGGGCGGAGCCCTTGTAGAAATCGAAGGTGGCGTTGCCGCAGGGGCCGCAGGTCTGCAGGGAGAAGGCAGCCCAGGCAAGGCCCATCGCGACCTGCGCGGCGAGGAAGATGCGCTGCCAGCGGCGGGTGTTGTCGGCGGTGATTTCCTGTTTGTGCGCCCGGCGGGCGACGATCATGCCGAGTGCATGCACGCTGAGCGCAAGGATCGCCCAGGCGAGAAGGCCGATCTCCTGCGTGAGATAGACGCCGACGGCGGCAATCAGCACGACCACGACGGGTACGGCGAGCGCATTCTGGGCGGCCGAGGCGATGTGCAGCTGCAGCATCTCGCGCTCGAAGCCCGGCGCGATGCCGGTGGCGGTCTGCAGGCGTTCCCGGGTCGCGCGAACGGTCCGCGAGACAGCCTTGTTTCGATGGCTGCGCGACTTGTCGACGATGATCTTGTCGGTCGAGGTACTGACGCCGGTACTCATCACGATTGCAACTGTTGCGGACAGGATTGAAGTCTAGGGGGGAATCCTTAAGAAGATGCTGCCGCGCATAAACCATTTGCGAACCATTCCGGCATTTTCCGGAACAACCTGCCGGCAGCGCGCCACCATCGTGACGTAGCGGCATGACGCTGGGGTATTTCCGCCTTTCTCCGAATCGCGAAAACACCCTATCTCTTTCATTTTACGCAGTTCCGCCTGCAGGCGCCCGCGCGGCTCTGCTGGAACTGCCGGGGCAAGGACGGGACTCCATGGGGCTTTCCAGGCGGGCGCGCGATGTCGGTGTGGCGATGGCGATCCTCGCGCTGACGGCGTTGATCGTGGCGCGCGTCGGCGGCGGGGGCGGCGAGACCTTCACCGGTGCGGCGCGGGCGGCGGACGGTGATACGCTGACGCTCGACGGCCACCGCATCCGGCTCGTCGGCATGGACACGCCGGAGCTGACGCAGATCTGCCGGCGCGACGGCGCGGACTGGCGCTGCGGCGTCGCCGCGCGCTCGCGGCTTGCGGAGTTCCTGCGGGCCGGGCCCATCACCTGCCGCACGCAGGGCACGGATAAGTACGATCGCTGGCTGGCGCGCTGCGAGAACCCGGCGGGTGATCTCGGAGCGCGCATGGTGCGCGAGGGGCTGGCGGTCGCCTATGGCGGCTATGAGGACGAGGAGCAGTTCGCGCGAGCCGAGCGCAAGGGCCTGTGGGGTGCCGATTTCGACATGCCGCAGCTATGGCGCAAGACGAACGGCCGGCCGCAGGAGGATGCGCATGATGCGGAGCCGGGTATGCTCGGCGGCATTCTGGGGGCGTTCGGGCTTTAGGTCGCGCACTCATTGACTGCTGGCGGTCGATGTTCTGGTCAGGCTTCCTGAAGGGAGCTGCGGATCGACGGATTTCGAGTGCCAGGTGATCGAAGCGCCGCTACCGAGCAAGCCGCGCCGTGTGCCTCGGGTTGATGGCCGGCCCGTATGCGACCTGCTGCAACCGCTTCAAAACGCACGGCGAAAACTGCTTTGCTCCCGTCAAACCGCTCCAGCCAAAATCTGGATGCGCTTTGCGAGTCGGTGCGCTAGAAAGGCCCCTCCGACGCTCGGAAAGGCGTTCAGGCAGGAGCCCACCATGATCAAGATGAGTGTCTACTATCCCGCCGATGGCGGTTCGAAGTTCGATCACGACTACTACCGCACCCGCCATATGCCGCTGCTCCGGGAACGGCTCGGCGATGCCTGCCTGCGCTACGAGATCGACAGGGGCCTTGCGGGTCGCGAACCTGGAAGCGCGCCGGGGTTCGTCGCGGCGTGCCATGTCTACTCTCCGGATCTGGCGACATTCCAGGAGGCATTGGGTCCCCACCGTACGGAGATCGCCGCGGACGTCGCCAATTATACGGACATCGCCCCCGTCGTGCAGATCAGCGAAGTCGTTGAAGGGTAGGGTTTCAGCGTAGGCGTCGCGTTGAATTTTCCGGGATCGGCGTCGTGCTGGTCGATCTGATCCATTGCGGGAAAGGCTCTAGGAGGGGCGGTCGATGGACGAGACAGGGACCGAAGAGATCGCCGCCCTTCGTGCGGCGATCGCGGCCTGTCGGGTCTGTCGCGACACGCCGGCAAAGGGACCGGCAGACCGGCTGCCGCACGAGCCGCGGCCCGTCGCCGTCCTCTCCGACAGCGCGCGCATCCTGATCGCCGGCCAGGCACCGGGGCTTCGGGTGCATGAGAGCGGCCTGCCGTTCAACGACGCTTCCGGCGACCGGCTGCGCGACTGGCTTGGCGTCACGCGCGACGGGTTCTACGATCCGCGGAACTTCGCCATCGTGCCGATGGGCTTCTGTTTTCCCGGCTATGACGCCCACGGCAGCGATCTGCCGCCGCGCCGCGAATGCGCGCCGCTGTGGCGCGCCCGGGTGATTGCCGCCATGCCGCAGATCGAGCTGGTGCTGGGGATCGGGCAATATGCGCAGGCCTGGCATCTGGGTGCGGCGAAGGCCGCCAGCATGACCGAGACGGTGCGCGACTGGCGCCGGCACCTTCACCGCAACGAGGGGCCTTCCGTGCTGCCGTTGCCGCATCCGAGCTGGCGCAACACCGGCTGGCTGAAGCGCAACCCATGGTTTGAGGCGGAAATTCTACCCGAGTTGCGAAAGCGGGTGAAAACCCTTACGGAGTGAAATGCAATTCTTTCAATTTGTCGCCATCGCGGTATATGAGGGAATTAAATTTCGTAGGGGAAATCAATGGACCGTCTGGACCGCAAAATCCTGCGCCTCTTGCAGGAAGATTCCACGCTCGCCGTGGCTGATCTCGCCAAGAAGGTGGGGCTCTCGACCACGCCCTGCTGGCGGCGCATCCAGAAGATGGAAGAGGACGGCGTGATCCGCAAGCGCGTCGCGCTGCTCGATCCGGTCAAGATCAACACCAAGGTCACGGTCTTCGTGTCGATCCGCACCAACGCCCATTCGACGGAATGGCTGAAGCGCTTTTCCGAGGTGATCGTCGAATTCCCCGAAGTGGTGGAATTCTACCGCATGAGCGGCGAGGTCGACTACCTGCTGCGCGTCGTCGTGCCCGACATTGCCGCCTACGACGCCTTCTACAAGCGCATGATCGCGCGCATCGAGATCCGCGACGTCTCCTCGGCCTTCGCGATGGAGCAGATCAAGTACACGACCGAGCTGCCGCTCGACTACATGATGGTGGACAATCAGAAGAGCGGCGAGGAATAGGCGGCCTTGCGCTGCTGCGGCCGGGTTTTCACAGATCCGGCCGCCTGAAGGTTACGACGACCGTTTTCCAGGCATCGTAGGGCGCAAGCTCCGCCAGCCCCGCAAAGGGTGCGCAGCGCACGACCGCCCGCACCGCGCTGGCGGCAAACCCCTTTGTCGCCGCATCGCCGCCGACCGGGCCGTCGATTGCCGGCGAGCCGATGAGTTCGCCTGCCTCCGTCAATGAGAACGTCACGCGGACCGTCTGCACATGGTCCGGCAGGTCCGCCGGCACCGACCAGCATCGGGCGATCTTGCCGTTGAGGGCGGTGGCGAGCGCCAGCCGGCCGGCATCGTCCGCCTGTGCCGGAGCGGCAAGCACGGCTCCGGCGGTCAGGGCGAAGAGGGCGCGGCGGAGCGCCACCTTAGTTCCTCTCGAGGCGCGCGAGCAGCGAGGACGTGTCCCAGCGGTTGCCACCCATGTCCTGCACGTCGCCGTAGAACTGGTCGATCAGCGCGGTGACGGGCAGTTTCGCGCCGTTGAGGCGGGCTTCCGACAACACGATGCCGAGGTCCTTGCGCATCCAGTCGATGGCGAAGCCGAGGTCGTATTTACCGGCTATCATCGTCTTGTGGCGGTTGTCCATCTGCCAGGAGCCGGCCGCGCCCTTGGATATCACGTCGATGACCGCCTCCATGTCGAGTCCGGCCTTCTTGCCGAAATGGATGCCCTCGGCGAGCCCCTGCACGACGCCGGCAACGCAGATCTGGTTGACCATCTTGGCAAGCTGGCCGGCGCCGGCCGGGCCCATCAGGCCGACCATGCGCGCATAGGCGTCGATGATCGGTCGTGCCTTGTCGAAGATATCCTTCTCGCCGCCGCACATGACGGTCAGGACGCCGTTTTCCGCGCCGGCCTGGCCGCCGGAGACGGGGGCGTCGACGAAGGCAAAACCCTTTTGGCGCGCGGCGGCGTCGAGTTCGCGCGCGACTTCCGCGGAGGCGGTGGTGTTGTCGATGAGGATGGCGCCGGGCTTCATGCCGTCGAAAACCCCGCCTTCGGCGATGGTGACGGAACGCAGGTCGTCGTCATTGCCGACGCAGGTGAAGACGAAGTCGGCATCGGCAGCCGCTTCCGCCGGCGTGCGAAACGCCTTGCCGCCGAATTCGGCCGCCCATTTTTCCGCCTTGGCGAAGGTGCGGTTGTAGACCGCGACCTCATGGCCGCCCTTGACCTTGAGGTGCCCAGCCATGGGATAGCCCATGACGCCGAGACCGATGAATGCAACCTTTGCCATGCTGTAACCTCCTGCAATCGTTGGCAGGAGGTGTAGCGGATCATCGGTTTTTGCGAAAGTGTTTCTCGTCAGCCGCGGTATTTCGCCAGCACGAGATGGCCGGGGATCGGCTCGCCTTCTTCAAGGCGTACCGTGATGTCGGTGATCTCGACGATGTCGAAGCCCGTCTCTTCGAGGCGCTGGCGCACATAGGCGGCGGCGTGGGCGAAACGCTGGTGCGGACCGACCATGAAGGGGCGGCCGGCAAAGGTCTCCTCGGGCAGCGTTTCGGAGGAGAAGATGAAATGGCCGCCGGGCACGAGGTTTTCGGCCACACCGAAGAACAGCGGTTCGAGCGCGCCGAGATAGGGCAGCACGTCCGTCGCGGTGATGAGGTCGAAGGGCTCGTCGTCATTGTCGTCGAGGAAGTCGACGGCCTCGGCGACATAGAGCGTCTCGTAAAGATCCTTGTCGTGGGCGATCTCGACCATGTTTTCCGACAGGTCGATGCCGGTGATGTCTTCCGCCATGTCGCGCAGCGCGCCGCCGGTCAGACCCGTGCCGCAGCCGAGGTCGAGCACGCGCTTGAACGGGCCCATGCCAAGGGCCTGGAAACGCTGGCGCACGGTGAGCGGCACGCAATAGCCGAGCTGGTCGACGAGCACGTTGTCGAAGACCTCGGCATGCTGGTCGAAGAGCGTGGTGACATAGGCGTCGGGCGCCTTTTCCGGCGTGTCGCCGCGGCCCATCGAGGCAAGGCGCACCGCGGCGCCGCCATGGTCTTCCGGGTCGAGCGCCAGCACTTCGGCATAGGCCTTGGCGGCAGCATCGAAATCGCCGGATTTTTCCAGCGAAAGGGCGCGGTTGTAGGCTTCCGCGAGCGCATCTTCGTCGATCTTGGTCATGGAGGCGTCTCTTACGGCCCGGGCCAGGCTTTGGCAATGGCGCCATTCACCTGCAAATAGGCATTTATCAATCGCTGAAAGAGGCGCATGATCCTCCTCCCAAAACCAAAAAGACCATTGGGAGGAATGACATGCCCGCCGATACGCCCCCCTTTTCGCCCGCTGCCGAGACCAGGCGGACCGGCAGCCCGGCGCTGCCGGCAACGCCGATGGAGACGATCAACACGATGGTGCACTACTATCGTGGCGAACTCGGGCGCATGGCCGGCTGGCGCGACCGCATCGACCGCACCTCGAACTGGGCGATCACGGTGGTGGCGGCACTGTTGTCCGTTTCGCTGTCGACGCCCACCTCGCATCACGGCGTTCTGCTCTTTGCGATGCTGCTCGTCTCGCTGCTGTTGATGATCGAGGCGCGGCGTTACCGGTTCTTCGACGTCTACCGCGCACGGGTGCGCCAGCTCGAGCGGTTCTACTTTGCCGAAATCCTCAATCCGCGCGCCGCGCTCGATCTCGACTGGGCGGCGCCCATCGCCAAGAGCCTGCGCAAGCCGGAGTTCCTGATCAGCTACCGCGATGCGGCCTGCCGGCGGCTGCGGCGCAACTATTGCTGGCTCTACCTGATCCTCCTGCTCGCCTGGGCGCTCAAGATCTCGTCATCGATGATGCAGCGGCCGGCGACGGCGGGCAAGGACATGACGCTTGCCTTCGAGCATGTGGTCGCCAATGCGGCGCTCGGGCCGGTACCCGGCAGCGTGGTGATCGCCTTCGTGCTGCTGCTCTATGCCGTGATCCTGTATTTCTCGCTCAAGGTGGACATGTCCGACACGGAGCTGGCGCACGGATCCGTGCACGTCTGATCACGGCCGGGCCTCAGTTGATGACGAATTCGCCCTTCAGCGCCCGCCATTCCGTCGCCGAGATCAGCCGGCGATGAACGTAGCGGACGGAATGGAGGGGGCCGTCCAGCTTTTCCTGCCAGAATTTCAGGAAGCCCTTCATCTCCGGGAAGTCCGGGGCGAGATCGTAGTGCTGCCAGATATAGGTCTGCAGAAGCTGGGGGTGATCCGGCATGCGGTAGAGGATCTGGGCCGTGGTCATGCCGTAGCCCTTGAGCTGCATTGCCATGTCGTTCGTCATAGGGACCTCATTGCGTGTGAATGATGGTCCTTATGATTGAGCGCCCGCGAGGTTAATGAACTCTTTAAGTTTGGCCTGTATCGGGATTTTTTCTTTGCAATCAGGTATTTGGCAGCACTCGTCCGTGAGCGCTGCCAAAAGGCGTCACCGCTTCACGTGGCGCGTCAGACGCGTTTCCAGCCAGGCCCAGAGGTTGCGCAGCAGCTCCACCATCAGGAGATAGAGCAGCGCCGCCCAGAGATAGGCCTGGTAATCGAAGGTGCGCGAGAAGGTACGGCGGGTCTCGCCCATCAGGTCGAAGACCGTGACGATGGCGACGATGGCAGACCCCTTGATCATCAGGATGATCTCGTTGCCATAGGGGCGCAGTGCGACGATGAGCGCCTGCGGCAGGATGACCTTGAAGAAGGCGACCTGCTTCGGCAGGCCGAGCGCGGAGGCGCCCTCATGCTGGCCGCGCGGCACGCTTTCGATGGCGCCGCGCAGGATTTCGGCCTGGTAGGCGGCGGTGTTGAGTGTGAAGGTCAGGAGCGCGCAATTCCAGGCGTCGCGGAAGAACCACCAGAGGCCCCAGGCCTTCAATTCGGCGGAGAAGCTGCCGAGGCCGTAATAGACGAGGAAGAGCTGCGTCAGCAGCGGCGTGCCACGGAAGAAATAGACGTAGCCGTAGGCGATCCACGAGAGGACCGGGTTCTTCGACATGCGCGCGAAGGCGAGCGGCAGAGAAATGAGGCCGCCAAGCACGACGGAGAGGATGACGAGCAGCAGCGTGACGCCAAGGCCCGAAAGGTAGCTCGGTCCGTATTTCGTGAACTTGTCGGGATCCCAGCCGTTGACGATCATCAGGAAGACGCCGACGGTGAGCGCCAGCCAGACGCCCATGAAGATGTTGCCGAAGAAACGGCCCGCGGTGAATGGCTTCGGCGGGGCTTCCGGCGGGGCCTGCGGCGGGATGAGGGTGGTGACGACGCTCATCGGGCGACCTCCGAACGTTTTGCCCAGCCTTCGATCGCCGAAAAGACCAGCGAGGAGAGGAAGGCGAGGACGAGGAAGAGCAGGCAGGCGATGGAGTAGAACTGGAAGGCTTCCTTCGTCACGCGGGCAGCGACGCCCGTCTGGCGCAGGATATCCGGCAGGCCGATGACCGAGACGAGCGCGGTGTCCTTCAGGAGCGCCATCCAGAGATTGCCGAGGCCGGGCAGGGCGACGCGGATGAGCTGCGGCAGCACGATGAGGCGCATGGTGCGGCCATGGTGCAGGCCGAGGGCGTAGCCCGCCTCGTACTGGCCGCGCGGAATGGCCTTGAAGGCCGACAGCAGCACTTCCGAGCAATAGGCCGAGAACACGACGCCGAGTGCGATCATGCCGGCGAAGAAGGCGTTGATCTCGACCGCGCCCTCATAGCCGACGGCGGTCATCAGATTCTGCACGAGGATCTGCAGGCCGTAATAGACGATGAAGAGCGTCAGGAGCTCCGGCAGGCCGCGGAAGAGCGTCGTGTAGATGTTGGCCGACATCCGCAGAGACTTTTCTTCCGACTGCTTTGCCAGCGCGATGAAGAAGCCCATGACGAGGCCGACGGGCAGGGTGGCGACAGCAAGGCTTGCCGTCACCAGGAAGCCGAAGGCGATCTCGTCGCCCCATCCGGCATTGCCGCAGGCAAGCAGCGTGTCGCCGGCAAAAAGAGTGAAGATGCCGATCGGCCCGCAGAGGGGATCGATGATCCCGAGAAATGCGGATACCGCCTCGACGATGGCGGTGAAGAACCCGCTCATGCCAGAAGAACCCCCGATGCGCCTTGCGCTTGTTGTCCGGGCGCGTGATGCACCCGTCTTTTCTTATGTGCAAGTTCTCAAACAAAAGGAGCGGGAGAGCAAGCCCTCCCGCCCGTGCATTCTGGTGATGGGGTCAGAAAAAACCCGCATGACACAGAGGTGTTGCGGATCAATCGCCGTAGACGTCGAACGGGAAGTACTTGGCGTTGATTTCCTGGTACTTGCCGTTGGCGCGGATCGCCGCGACCGCTGCCGTGAACTTGTCGGCGAGCGCGGTATCGCCCTTGCGCACGGCAACACCGGCGCCTTCGCCGTTGATGACCGGGTCGACCGGCAGCGTGCCGAGCAGCTTGCAGCAGGCGCCGTCGTCGGTCTTCAGCCATTCGGAGAGTACCACCACGTCGTCGATGACGGCGTCGATGCGGCCATTGGCGATGTCGAGCTTGTACTCGTCGGCCGTCGGGTACATCTTGACCTCGGCATCCTTCATATGCGCTTCGGCATAGTTGGAATGCGTTGTCGAGCCCTGGGCGCCGAGCGACTTGCCGGCCAGCGCTTCCGGGGTGGCTTCCTTGATCTCGCTATCCTTCGGGACGACGATCGCCGGCGGCGTGTTGTAGTACTTCTTGGAGAAGTCGACCTGCTCCTTGCGCTCGGCGGTGATCGACATGGAGGCGATGATCGCGTCGAACTTCTTCGCGATGAGCGCCGGAATGATGCCGTCCCAGTCCTGCGTGACGAAGGTGCACTCGGCCTTCATTTCCTCACACATTGCCTTGGCGA
Organism: Shinella sp. JR1-6; assembly: GCF_004284735.1. NCBI lineage: Bacteria > Pseudomonadati > Pseudomonadota > Alphaproteobacteria > Hyphomicrobiales > Rhizobiaceae > Shinella > Shinella sp. JR1-6. The sequence continues at coordinate 36,144 of NZ_SHMI01000034.1, forward strand.
TATCGACGTCGAAGCCGGTCAGCGTGCCGTCGGATTCGAGATTGTTGAAGGGCGGGTAGGCGCCTTCCGTGCCGATCACGATCTTCTCGCCTTCTGCCATCGCGGAGGTCGCGAAGAGGGCGATGAATGCAGCGGACGCTGCGAGCGTGAAACGTTTGGAAATACGCATATTGATCCTCTCTGTTGAAGGCTCTCGGGTTTTTCTTGTTGTCCGGGCCTCGAATTGAAGCGGGCAGGGCTGCCCGCTTGGCGCCGATAATCGACCGGTTTTCGCCAAAAAATCAACTGGATTCGCGCCGTCTTTCCGCCCGGTTTCCCCGACAATTTCATGGCGCCCCCCTGGCAGGGCTGCGCACGCGGCCTATCTCGCGTCGCAACGGACGCCGTTCAGGCGGGGTTAAGGCGGCGAATGCCAGACCTTTGGAGGATTGTGACGGGGACGTAAACGGCCGGAAGGGCCGGGCGTCCCTCTCTTGAGAATAAGACGGGACACCGTGAGGACAAAACGATGACTTTCCGCTCCAGACTTTTTGCAACCGTGGCGCTGCCGGTCCTGTCGACCGCGCTGATTGCGACGCCGACGCTGGCCGATGCCCTGATGAAGCCGTTCGAGGTTGCCCAGGAAAGCACCGGCGAAAGCCAGCCGAGCGAAGAAGAACTGCTGCTCCAGCAACAGCAACAGCAGCAGGACGACGAGGCACAGCGCGCTGCCGAGGACGAGCAGCAGCGCCAGGCCGAGGAACAGAAGGCCGCTGAAGAGGCCGAGAGGGCCGCGGCCGAGCAGCAGGCGGCCGAGGAAGAAGCCCAGCGTGCCGCCGCGGAAGCCGAGCAGCGCCAGGCCGAGGAACAGAAGGCCGCCGAAGAGGCCGAGAGGGCCGCGGCGGAGCAGAAGGCGGCTGAAGACGAAGCGCAGCGCGCTGCTGCGGAAGAGGAGCAGCGCCAGGCCGAAGAGCAGAAGGCCGCGGAAGAGGCCGAGAGGGCCGCGGCGGAGCAGAAGGCGGCTGAAGACGAAGCGCAGCGCGCTGCTGCGGAAGAAGAGCAGCGCCAGGCCGAGGAACAGAAGGCCGCCGAAGACGCGGAGAAGGCCGCAGCCGATCAGAAGGCGGCTGAAGACGAAGCGCAACGGGCGGCCGCCGAGGCGGAGGCGCAGCGGCAGGCGGACGAACAGAAGGCCGCCGAAGAGCAGAAGGCTTTGGATGAACAGAAGCCGGCCACTGAGGAGCAGGCTGAACAGCCCGTGCAGCAGCAGGATGGCGGCACGTCGGAGACGACGGCCGGCGAAAGCGAGCAGCCGGCAGTGGGCGAGGGTGAGCAGCCGGCGGTTGCCGGAGAGGAAAGCCCGGCGGATACCGGCACGGATCAGCCCGCCACGGCCGAGACCGGCGAGACGCCGGTAACCGAGCCGGTGCCCGAGGTTGTCGACACGATGACCGAGGCGGAAAAACAGGAAATCGCCGAGGATCCGGCCAAGACCGACGAGACCGTCGTTCTGCCCGTCGAAAACGGGGCTGCTGTGCTCGACAGCGACAAGGACGCCGACAATGCCGGTGGCCAGGAGAGCCGCGAGCAGCGTCGCAAGAAGCGCGAGGAACTGCGCGCGCAGGAAGAGGACGTGCCGGTCCCCGAAACCGACGACGCTGCCCAGGCGACGATCTCCGAAGAGGTGCGCGAGGCCGTGCCCGGCAGGATCGAGGCGGCGATCAAGGAAGAAGGCAAGCGCGTGAAGGAGGCGCCCGACTTCGCCGTGCCGGAGACGACCAACATCATCAACAACACCGTGATCAACAACACGATCATCAACAACAACACCGTCAACAACACGACGATCGACAACAGCGTCACCGAGGTGAAGATCGTCGAGCGCGTCGAGAATCGCACGGTGCTGGAGGTCGGCGACCAGCTGATCGTGCGCGGTGACGATCGCCCGCGCCTGCGGCGTGATTCGGAGGAGGTCTATTACGACAACCTCGCCCGGGGCCGCGTTCGCGAAACGATCGTGCGTCCGGGCGGCGTCGAGATCGTGACGATCTACAACCGTTACGGCGATATCATCCAGCGGTCGCGCGTCGGCCGGGACGGGCGGGAATACATTCTCGTCTATGCGCCGGAGCTTGAGGACGATTCGCCGCGGCCGGGCCTCGTCGACGTCGGTTACGAGCTGCCGCCGATGCGCCTGCGCATTCCCGTCAGCGACTACATCATCGACACGTCGAGCAACCCGGACCGGGATTATTACGACTTCCTCGCCGAGCCGCCGGTCGAGCGCGTCGAGCGGGTCTACACGATCGACGAGGTGAAACATTCCGCCCGCCTGCGCGACAAGGTACGCCGTATCGACCTCGACACGATCACCTTCGCCACCGGCAGCGCCGACGTGCCGATGTCGCAGGCCCGCACATTGCGGTCCGTCGCCGAGGCCATGCAGAAGGTTCTGGACAAGGATCCGGGCGAGACCTTCCTGATCGAGGGCCATACGGATGCCGTGGGGTCCGACAAGTCCAACCTCGTCCTTTCGGACGAACGGGCCGAATCGGTCGCCAGCCTCCTGACGGATGTCTATGGCATTCCGCCGGAAAACCTGCAGACGCAGGGCTATGGCGAGCGCTTCCTGAAGGTGAAGACACAGGTCGCCGAACAGCAGAACCGCCGCGTCACCATCCGCCGCGTCACCACGCTGGTGCGCCCCATGGCGCGGGCGAACTGATCGTATCTTCATGCGTTTAGGCAAGGACCGCCGGCAGCCGCCGGCGGTCCTCGTGCATTCAGCGCGAATTCATCTGCCATGAATTAGCGTCTGATATCGACGGCGGGCGGCTTGCGCGGAAACACAAATTCGCCCCAAACCCTGATGCAATAGCGTCCGAACGCTGGCAAACGAGGAAACGCCAATGCTTAAGAGAACAAGACTTCTGGCAACGGTGGCTCTGCCCATCGCTTCGCTGTCGTTTATCTGGCAGCCGGTCGAGGCCGCCATGATGCGGCCGGTGCTGCCGCTCGTCGAAAAATCCGATGTGACGGTGGTGCAGTCCGAGGAAGAGGAACTCATCCGCAAGAAGCGCAATCGCGAGGAGCAGGGAGGCGGTGAAGAGCGCCCGCGCAACCGCGAGCGGAACAACCGCGATGCCGACGGTCAGGGTGAGGAACGCCGCGAGCGCCGCAAAGAGGAGCGCCGCCAGGAAGAGGGCGGGCAGAATTCCCGCGAGGAGCGCCGCCAGCGCCAGCGCGACGCGGAACGCCAGCAGGAAGAGCAGCAGCCGAACCGCGAGGAACGCCGCAAGAAGCAGCGTGAGACCGAGGGCGAAGGTCAGCAGCAGCAGGACCGTCAGAAGGCGCGCGAAGAGCGCCGCCAGCGCCAGCGCGATGCCGAACGGCAGCAGGAAGAGCAGCAGCCGAACCGCGAGGAGCGCCGCAAGAAGCAGCGTGAGGCCGAGGGCGAAGGCCAGCAGCAGCAGGATCGCCAGAAGGCGCGCGAAGAGCGCCGTCAGCGTCAGCGCGATGCCGAACGCCAGCAGGAAGAACAGCAGCAGAACCGCGAGGAGCGCCGCAAGAAGCAGCGCGAGGCCGAGGGCGAGGACCAGCAGCAGGACCGCCAGAAGGCGCGCGAGGAACGCCGCCAGCGTCAGCGCGATGCCGAACGCCAGCAGGAAGAGCAGCAGCAGAACCGCGAGGAGCGCCGCAAGAAGCAGCGTGAAGCCGAGAGCGAGGACCAGCAGCAGCAGGATCGCCAGAAGGCGCGCGAAGAGCGCCGCCGGCGCGAGGCGGATACGGACCAGCAGCAGGAAGGGCGCGAAAAGACCCGCGAGGAGCGCAAGCGCGAGGCCGAGCGGGAGCGCAAGCGTCCGGACGAGACCGCGGGGCGTCCGCGCCGCGAGCGCGACAAGGACCGTGAGCGCATCGCCCGCGACCCGTCGCGCACCACCGAGACGATCGAGCTGCCGTTCATCGACGGCGCTGCCGTTCTCGACAGCGACAAGGACTGGGACAACCGCCGTGACCGTTCGCGCGAGGAATTGCGCCGCGAACGCGAGGAGAAGCGTCGCGACGTGCGCGTGCGCGTTCCCGAATCCGACCGCGATGCGCAGGTCGGATGGGAAGGCCGCGATCGTATCCGCTACGAATCGGGCGACCGTGAACGCGGCGAGCGCCGTGACCGCCGGCCGCGCTACGAGGATCGCGACGGCTGGCGCGTCGAGCGCGAGGTCGACGACCGCTTCGTGATCAATTTCGGTGACAGGATCATCGTTCGGTCCGACGATGGCCGCCGCCTGTCGCGCCGCGCCACGGAAACCTATTACGAGGACCTGCCGAACGGCCGCGTGCGCGAGGTCATCGAGCGGCCGAACGGCGACCGTGTCGTCACCATCCGTAACCGCTACGGCGAAATCATCCAGCGTTCGCGTATCGACGGCGACGGCCGGGAATATGTGATGTTCTATGCGCCGGAAATCGACCGCGACAGCCGGCCGACCTTCGTCGATCCCGGCGAGCGGCTGCCGCCGATGCGCCTGACGATCCCGGTCGATGAATACATCATCGACACGTCCGCCGAAGACCGCGCCGACTATCGCGACTTCCTGGAGCGGCCGCCGGTCGAGCCGGTCGAGCGTGTCTACACGCTGGACGAGGTGAAGTACTCGGCTCGTATCCGTGACAAGGTGCGCCGCATCGACCTCGATACGATCACCTTCGCGACGGGGTCAGCGGACATCTCGATGAACCAGGCGTCCACGCTGCGCAAGGTGGCCGAGGCGATGAACGAGATACTCGATAAGGATCCCGGCGAGACCTTCCTGATCGAGGGCCATACGGATGCCGTCGGTTCGGACGAATCGAACCTGGTGCTCTCGGACGAGCGCGCCGAGGCCGTCGCCAACATCCTGACAGACGTCTACGACATCCCGCCGGAAAACCTTGCCACGCAGGGCTATGGCGAGCGCTTCCTGAAGATCGACACGGACGCCGCCGAACAGCTCAACCGCCGGGTCACCATCCGCCGCGTCACACCGCTGGTGAAGCCGGTGGCGATGGCCGAGTGATCGACCACGCCTCGAACAGAGAAAGGCCGCGGATCCCTCCGCGGCCTTTTTCATTTCAGACATGTTCGGCGGCGAGCGACCAGTTGTAGACGCAGCGGTCGAGGCCGATGGCGATTTCCAGCACGCGGACCTCGTGTTCGTGTACTTCACCCTTCCTCGTCTGGGTGCGATAACGCATCGGGAAATCGGTGCGCCGCGAGATCGAGCAGACCTCCATCCACTTGTCGCCGTTGTCGACCTCGACATCCATGGTGGTCTCGGAATAGGCGGGCAGCCGGTCCGAGGGCACGATCCGCGTCGGCAGATGGATGAGCGCGGCAATCATGCGGCGGACCGGCTCGAGCGCTGCGGCATGATAGTCGTTGCCGGTATCGGCCGAGTAGGCACACTGGAATTCGAGCTGCCAGAACTCCTTCAGCCGCATGTGCTTCGTCGCCTGATCCTGCTCGCGCCGGTACGACCGGCCGGCCTGCCAGACGCAGAGCGGCAGGCGTGTGCCGGTATGGGTCGCCAGGAGGTGCTGCATGTAGGCATAGGTCGACGGCGTGGTCTCCGGCCGCAGAACCAGCTCGGTCTCGCCGGACGCCAGCCGTTCCTGCACCCAGATATCGGCATTGGAATAGGCGTCGGATATCAGCGCCCGCGGCGTCAGCACGGGGGCCTCTACGCGGCGCATGTCCCAGGCGGGATTGACGGACCGCAGGAAGCTGCGCACCTCGCCGGAGAAGAAGCGGACCATCTGGTCGCGCAGCTCGATGTCGCGCTCTTCCCAGTGGACGAGCGCATTCACGTTAAAAAGATTGAGCACGGTGCCTGTCTCCCTGGCATCGTTGAAGGAAGCTGTTGGGGGGCTTTACGTCCAGCCTGTCGCCGGACGCGTGCAGCGATCCGGTCATTACGACTGGACGCGGAGACCTCGGCCGTTGGCGCGCAGAACGGCGACCTGCGGGCAGCTGCGGAGACGTTCGGCAAGGGGCGCGCGTGCGGTGCTCATGGCAACGCATCTAAGGGCAGCGGCAAAAATTGTCAAACGGCGGGCGGAACGGGCAACCCGGTCACAGTGACCACGAAATCGGCGATGGTCGCGGTGTCGTCGAGGTCGAATACGGGCAGGGCCGTGTCTGTGACGGGATGATCGGCGGCGATGGCGGCAATGTGAGGGTCTTCGGGGGCGAGCGGCATGCGGTTGGCGGCCTCCAGCCGCCGGGCCTCGATCTTGGGGATCGGCTCGCGCTTGTACCCCTCGATCAGCACGAGGTCGCAGGGCGCAAGGCGCGCGAGGATTTCCTCGAAGCTCGGCTCAGGAGCGCCGCGCAGCTCGTGCATGATGGCATAGCGCGTGCCGGAAACGATGGTGACCTCGTGCGCGCCGGCCTGGCGGTGGCGGTAGCTGTCGGCGCCGACCTTGTCGATGTCGAAGTCGTGGTGGGCGTGCTTGATGGTGGAGACGCGGTAGCCGCGGGCGACGAGCTCGCTCACCAGGCGCACGGCAAGGCCGGTCTTGCCGGAGTTCTTCCATCCGGCAATCCCGAAGATCTTCGGTCGTGTCATCGTTCCAGCACCCAGAGCCAGTTTTCCGCCTCGTCGAGATCGTCGGGCGTATTGATGTTGAAGAAGGGATCGAACTCGCCGCGCGAGGTCTCGAGCAGCGGAAAGGTGATTTCGCGGGCCTGGTGGCGCTCGAGGTAGCTGCGCACGCGCAGCGCCCCGCCGCCGGCCAGCCATTCGCCGAGATCCTCGGCAAGCGTCACCGGCCAGAGGGCGAAGACGGGGTGGAGACCGCTGACGGAGCGGGCGACCGCCATGCGCTCCGGCGTGTCGATGACGCGCGACAGGCGCGCGACGAGATCGGTCGGGAAGAAGGGGCTGTCCGTCGGTACGGTGGCGACATGGCTCGCCTCGGGATGATGACGCCGCGCATAGTCGAGTGCGGCGAGCACGCCGCCGAGCGGTCCGGCGCGGGCGGCATCGAGGTCGGCGAAGACCGGCAGCTCCTCGCCGCGTTCGAAGAGCACCGGGCCATTGGCATTGACGGCGATGGCCGAGACCTGCGGCCGGAGGCGCCGCGCCGCACGGTCGATGAGAGCCGTGCCGCCGAGGCGGATGCGCGCCTTGTCCTGGCCCATGCGGGAGGAAAGGCCGCCGGCAAGGATCACTCCCACTATCGCATGCGTTGCTGTCATCTCGCTTCCATCGGAAGGTCTTTCCGTCTTCGTCTAGAGCATTTTGCCGCCGGGCATAATCACCTTACCGTGCGCACCCGCGGCACAAACGACCAGATGGAGTGACGGCGCGCAAGCCTGTCAGGGGGATTCCGGTTTCGATTCCTGTGCCACGGCCTCCGCGTCCCGTCGGCGGTTCTCCCGATAGAAGGTGTAGAGGCCGGAGGCGACGATGATGAGGACGCCGACGGTCATCCAGAAATCCGGCACTTCGCCGAAGAACAGGAAGCCGATGGCGATCGCCCAGATGAGGCTCGTATAGCGGAAGGGCGCGATGAAGGAGATCTCGCCGGTACGCATGGCGATGACGATGGTCTGGTAGCCGACGAGCAGCAGCACGCTGGCTGCGGCAAGACGGGTGAAAGCCTCGCCGGAAACCGGCTGCCAGCCGCCCAGCGGCACGATCATCACGGCGCCGGTGACGGTGATCGACACCGCCGTGATGACGCTGATGAAGAGCGTCGGCACGGACGGGTCGATCCGCCGGGTACAGAGGTCGCGTGCCGCCGCGCCGACAACCGAGGCGATGACATAGACGGCCGCGAGCGAAAAACCCTCCGGGCCGGGGCGGATGACGATAAGCACGCCGACAAAGCCTGCGACGATGGCCAGCCACCGCCGCCAGCCGACCGCTTCGCCGAGGAACAGCGCTGCGCCGAGCGTGACGGCGAGCGGCAGGGCCTGGAGGATCGAGGCCGTATTGGCAAGCGGCATGGCGCCGAGCGCCGAGACATAGGCGAGCGAGGCGAGGATTTCGGCGGCGATGCGCAGGGCGACAGCCGGCTGCAGCACGACCTTCCAGGAACCGAGCGCGCCCATCCAGCGGGCGATGGCGACGACGAGTAGTGTCGTCATCAGGCCGCGCACGAAAAGGATCTGGCCGGTGTTCATGCCGCCGGTGACGGACTTGACGAGTGCGTCGTTGCAGGTGAAGCCGACCATGGCGATGGCCATGAACAGGGCACCCTTGGCGTTGGCGGAGGCGGTCATGCGGATGATTCCAGGCGTGTCTTTCTCCTTCTTAGGCACAATGCCCACCGCATTCCATCACCCTGGCGGTTGGAACAAACGGGGTGGTTGCCGCATCGAGCGGCAATTGCGCGAAATCCGGGCAGAAAAGTATGATGATTCCGGCGCAAAGGCTTGAATTCCTGCCGCTTTACCGAAGGATTTCATTAAGCTTCCCCACCTATCGTTGCGTCATCCCAATGAGCGATCGCATGATGCGACGGGTGGGGGCGCGCCGCCTGATGCAAGGCCGGCCGATGCCCCGATATCGGATACCGGCCGCGCTCCGACAACGAGCCTGAGCGGCCGTTTCGGCTTTGAGGAACACCCGACGGGATCTTGGTCGTCATAAAAAAACGTCGGGGAACCCATGTCCTTCATCGACCGCCTGCTCCAGCAGCGCCGCATCGTCACCAAGGTGCTGCTGTTCGTCATTCCTCTCGTCGCGCTGATCGCCGGCATAGGCCTTGTCGGTTATTTCACCGCGAGCACGCTGAACGGTCACATGACGGTGACGCGCGAGACGATCAACAGCCTGTCGCATTTCCAGAACCTGCGCACCGGATTGCAGGACTTCGTCGACAAGCCGGGCGAGGCGACGCGCACGGCGCTCGGTGAACGCATCGACGAACAGGAGGCCGGCATCAACGATCTCGACGCCCTTCTGCCCGATGCGGCCGAGAAGACGAAGATCGCGTCCGTCGTGGCACTGGCCGACACCATGCGCGGGCAGAGCGAAACGCTCTGGTCGATCGACCAGGAGCGCAATGCCGTGACGGCGGGTCTGGAAGAGGCGCTGGCGGCGATGGCCAAGGACGGTGCCTTCGCCGAAAAGCAGATCGGCGTCATCCGCAACGAATCGGGCGAGAAGGAAGCCTTTGCCAAGGCGCTGCTGTTCGACGCCGCGGCCTATCAGGGGCTTGCCGAGCGCATCGGCAAGTTCCGCAAGCCCGTCGCGCTGGCGATGAAGGCGGAGGACAAGGTCAAGGCGGCCGAGACCTACCTGCCGCAGCTCCTCAAGCAGCTCGCCGAATCCAAGGCGATCGCCTCGCCGAAGGCGCTGGAGCAGATCAAGCCCTTCGAGGCGGAGGTCGCCAAGGTCAAGGACATCCTTGCCGGCAGCGACGACGTGGAGGCCAAGAAGACGAAGTTCGTGCCCGTCCTGACCAAGCTTGCCAAGTTCGATGCCGACTTCCTCAAGGAGGCCGGCAAGAACTCCGACACGGCGGCGAAGCGTTTCGTCGGCATGGATGCGGAGATCGTGCTCCTGAAGACGCTGATCACGCTGATGGGCGATACGTTCAAGGGTATCGACGAGACGCGCCTGCACATCAGCGAGTTGCACCGCAAGCTCGATCAGCCGAGCCGCGATGCCGTGCTGGCGGATGTGAAGGCCGTTGCCGGCAGCGCCGCCGAACTTGCCAAGCTTGGCACGAAGAACGCCGCCCTGCGCGATCTCGCGCAGAAGCTCGCCCCGTCGCTTGCAAGGATCGAGCAGGGCACCCAGGATCTCATCTCGGTCGGCGAGACATGGCAGGCCGCGCGCGTCGCCGCCTACGCCTCCGTCGCCGATGCCAGCCAGACACTGGAACAGTTCGTCTCCAGCGCCCAGGAGGCGGGCAAGACGGACAGCCAGCGTTCGGCCAATGTCTCGATCATCGCCATGGTCGCCGGCACGCTGCTCGCCATCATCGGCGGCCTGATGCTGGTGGAAACGCTGCGCGGCCCGCTGAAGCGGGTGACGGAAGCCATGTCGCGGCTGGCGAGCGGCGACCTCGACATCAGCATCGACGGCCGCAACCGCGGTGACGAGATCGGCGACATGGTGCGCTCGGTCGCCGTCTTCCGCGATGCGGCGCGGGAAAACGTCCGGCTGGAGCAGGAGGCCGAGGCCCAGCGCCAGACGACGGCCGAGGAGCAGGCCCGCCGGGCCAGCGAACAGGCCCGCATCGAGGCGGAGCAGACCGAAGCGCTCACCGCGCTTTCCGACGTGCTTGGCCAGCTGGCCGCCGGCAATCTCGAAGAAAGCATGACGGAAGCGCTCGCCGCCGAATATGTCGCGATGGCGCGCACCTACAACAACGCCGTCGAGGCGCTGCGCGTGACCCTGTCGGACGTGCGGGCGACGACGATGGAGATCAATGGCGGCACGGGCAACCTTGCCACCTCCGCCGACGATCTCGCCCGCCGTACCGAACAGCAGGCGGCGGCGCTGGAGGAAAGCTCGCGGGCGCTGCGCCAGCTCACCGACATCGTGCGTTCGACGGCCGAAAGCGCCCAGAAGACTGCGGTGTCCGTCGACGAGACGCACAGCTATGCCCGGCGCTCCGGTGAGGTCGTGGCCAAGGCCGTGGACGCCATGGGCGAGATCAACCGGTCGTCGGAGAAGATCAGCACGATCATCGGCGTCATCGACGAAATCGCCTTCCAGACGAACCTCCTGGCGCTCAATGCCGGCGTCGAAGCGGCGCGGGCGGGCGAGGCGGGTCGCGGCTTTGCCGTCGTCGCGCAGGAGGTTCGCGAGCTTGCCCAGCGTTGCGCCGGTGCCGCCCGTGAAATCAAGGGCCTGATCTCCGACAGTTCGGCACAGGTGCGCAACGGCGTCGCGCTCGTCACCGAGACCGGCGAGGCGCTGACGGTCATCAACGAGCATATCTCCTCGATCCACGCGCTGGTCGGCAAGATCGAGTCGGCCGCGGCCGCCCAGTACGACGGCATCAACGAGGTGAACCAGGCCGTGCACCAGGTCGAGCTCATCACGCAGCAGAACGCGGCGATGGTGGAGGAGAACACGGCCGAGATCCACGGCCTGCGCCACCGCGTCCAGGTGCTCAACCAGAAGATCGACCACTTCAAGACGCGCGACCTCGATACGCGGCAGGGCGGCTATTTCGGGCAGCACCACGCGGCTTGAAGACTGTTTGAAAGACGCGTCTCACGAGCATGGAGCGGCTGGGCAGGAGCCCGGCCGTTTTGTTGTGGGAAGAGAGATCTTGCCCACCCGTAGAGGCCGTGGCGTGTTTGCTGGATCCGGCGGCGCGGGCGTTGTTTTGCACCGACATCCACGCGGCGGTTTTCCGCCCGTGGTTTTTTCAAGGAGCATCGGACGGGGCGCTGGAAGGTGCCGCATCTGAAAGTATGTGTATGGCGCCTTTCAGCGCCCCGTTCAGCGGTTTTTGCCCGCAACTCCGGTCTCTCTGCAAAAGCCGGGATGATGGATGGTGTTCGCCGGTTTCCGGAAGGAGGCCGTTTCCGTTTTGTCATCCGCCATCGCTCGCCATGGCAATCACGGACGGAAGGTTTTGCCTTCCGGACGGTCTCATCCCGGCGGACGATGCCGACGCATCCGCCAGACCGGCCCCCTTGTGTGCCGCACAGGCAC
>NZ_SHMI01000035.1:0-40424 GCF_004284735.1 Shinella sp. JR1-6
TTGAGATTGATCTGCTGTTATCGGCATGGTTGGCCTCCAGAGAGTTTTCTAGCGACCTCACTCTGCCACGGTGCAGGCCGCTACTCACCCCTGATGGGATCTCAAGACAAAGAACGGATGCTTTCTAACCCACGCTCCTTGCGAGGGTGACCGTTTCCGGTGTGCCGCACACGAAGTCCAGCTTGCCGGAAAGGCCAGCTGTTGCCCAGTCGATCGTGGTTGTGACGCCCATCGTCTCAAGAGCAGGGAGCATGCCGACAATGTCCCAGCACGGGATGGAGCGGCCGAGATAGCCGTCAACTGCGCCCTTGGCGACGTCGATCAGCGAAATGACGGACGAGCCGGTGATGCGGAACGCCACATTGAGGTCGTTCATCACCTGGTCGAGCACGCGGAGCGCCTCGTCATTGGGGACGCTTGGATGAATGCCCACGCCGAGGGCCGCGCTGGCGCGCTCAAAGGGGCGCAGAGGGGAGAGCGGCTTGCCGTTCACCGCGGCAGGCAATCCGCCGCCACCGGAGAAAATCTCGCCGCGCACCGGCGTGTTGACGACGCCGAAGACCGGCCACCCCTTATCGAACAGACCGATGGAAATGCCCCAACCGTCGCTGCCGCGCACGAAATTGAACGTGCCGTCGATGGGATCGATGACCCAGGTGCGGCCCGAGTGGCTGGCGACAGCCGCACCCTCCTCGCCGAAAACCCCATCCTCAGGGAAGGCTTTCGCCAGCGCGTCGCAGATGAATTGTTCGACATCTCGATCCGCCGCCGTGACGAGGTCGAGCGGCCCCTTGGCCTCGACACTCAGCGTGGAAAGGCTGCGGAAATGGTTCAGCGCGATCTCACCGGCTTCCTTGGCGATGGATTGCACGCGCGCATAATCATTGTTCAAAACGGAATTCCTTCAATCGTCCAGGTAGACATAACGGGTGTGAACGGCGACGTTGCCGTCCTCGAAACGGTAGACGTAGTAGGCGTAGGGCTCGCTGACGAGGCTGGGTTCATGCGGCGTCGGCGTAAGGTAGAGCGCCATCTGGAAGGCGGGGCTGCCGGCAACGGCGCAATGGGCACCGTTCCAGGTGGCTTGAAAAGGGCGGTGGATGTGGCCGGCCAGAATAGTGAGCGGTCCACGATACTCTCGTACCAACCGTGCGATCTCACTGCGTCCTGCGGTCAATGCAGCCTTGTCGAGTGACTGGATGCCGGAAGGGAAGGGCGGATGATGCAGCAGCACGAGCGCCGGCTCCGTGCCGCCGGCCGGCAGCCTTTCCGCCAACCAGACAAGGCTTTCCGGGACAAGTGCGCCATCGCCGCGCCCCTCGATCAGTGTGTCGAGCGCAAGAACCTTGAGGCCGCCGATGCGGGTCTCGTAGTTGAGATACGAACTATCGGAGAAGGGCAAGCGGTCGGCGAAGGCCGCGCGCAGGGCATACCTCCTGTCATGATTGCCGGGCACCACGAAGACCGGCATGGAAAGAGGCGCAAGGATATCCTGCAGCAGTGCATAGTCCTGTGCCGAACCGCCATCGGTGAGGTCGCCGGTGAGGGCGATGGCATCGAGTCTGGGCGCGAAGGCGGCAAGATCTGCCACGACGCGACGCGCGACGCGCTCGGCATCGAGCCGCACCAGAGGGGTTTCCGGCTTGTCGGAAAAGACATGGAAATCGGAAATATGGGCGATCAGCACCGGGTGAATTCCTTTCCTGCCCGCTCAGCGGATGCCGGCGCGCATAAAGCTCTGGACGAACTGACGCTGGAAAATGATGAAGGCGAGAAGGAGCGGCGCGACGGAAAGCAGCGTCGCTGCCGTCACACGCGCCCAGTCGACACCCTGCTCGACCGTCGCGAAAACCTGCAGGCCCACCGTGATGGGACGGGTTTCGACGGAATTCGTCACGACGAGCGGCCAGAGGAAGTTGTTCCAGTGGTAGCTGACGGTGACGAGGCCGAAGGCGACATAGGTCGGCTTGGCCAGCGGCACGAAGACACGCAGCAGAACCTGAAGCGCATTCGCGCCTTCCAGCCGCGCGGCCTCCTCCAGCTCCTTCGGCACGCTCTTGAACGTCTGCCGGAAGAGGAAGATGCCGAAGGCCGAGGCGAGATAGGGCAGGCCCATGCCGAGGATGGTATCGCGAAGCCCAAGGGCTGCGAGCGTGCGGTAGTTCTCGACCAGCAGGATCTCCGGCATGATCATCAGCTGCACCAGCACCAGCAGGAACAGCACCTCCGAGCCGCGGAACGGGAAGCAGACGAAGGCATAGGCGGCGAGCGTGCACACGACGATCTGCGAGGCGAGAATGAGCGTCACCAGCAGGAAGGTATTGAGGAAGTAGCGTGGGAAGGGCGCGGCCGACAGCACTTCACGGAAATTCTCCAGCGTCAGCGGCGCGAAAAGATCGAAGGTGCTCGATCCCGTCGCGGGATGGAAGGCCGCCCAAAGGGCGAACAGCATGGGGGATACCCAGAGGAAGGCGAGGAACCAGGCGCCAAGTGTCGTGACAGTGCTGGAGGGAGCTTGGGTCGACGTGCTCATCGATAGTGAACCTTCTTGTCGAGATAGCCGAACTGGAAGAGGGCGATGAGGGCGAGGACCGTCAGCAGGAAGACGGTGAGCGCTGCGGCGCAGCCGGTATCCCAGTATTGGAAGCCCGTCTCGTAGATGTAGAAGAGCAGCAGCGTCGTCGCATTGTCCGGCCCGCCCTTGGTGAGCGCAATGACATGGTCGACAAGGCGGAAGGCGCCGATCAGCGCATTGACCAGCACAAAAAGCGTGGTGGGCATGATGAGCGGCGCGGTGACGCGGCGGAAAGTCTGCAGCGGGGTCGCCCCCTCGAGGCGTGCCGCCTCGATCAGCGTCGGCGAGATCTGCTGGAGCGCGGCGAGGTAGAAGATCATGAAGAAGCCGGCCTCCTTCCAGATCGTGATGACGATCAGCGCCCACAGCGCCGTGGAGGGCGTGCCGAGCAGGTTGTTGTGGCCGAGGCCGACAAGGCCGAGCAGCTGGTCGACCGGCCCATAGCTCGGCGCATAGAAGAACAGCCAGATATTCGCGACGGCGACCATCGGCAACACGGTTGGCGTGAAGTAGGCCATGCGCACCAGGCCCTGGCCGTGGATCCGGTTGTTGACGAAGAGCGCCATGGCAAGCGCCAGCGCCATTGAGGCCGGGATCGTGGCGGCGGCATAGACGATGTTGTTCGTCAGCGCCTGCCAGAAGACCGGGTCCTCGATCATGCGGGTATAGTGGTCGACGCCCACGAAGACGGCGGCGCGGCGGCCCTTCGGCGTCGAGAAGAAGCTGTGGTAGAGCGTTGCCAGGATGGGCTGATAGGTGAAGACCCACAGGAGAACCGCCGCCGGCAAGAGCAGCAAGCTTCCGTAGATGAGATTTCGGGACTTGTTCATCTTAGACCTGTCGACGGTTGTCGGCCTCAAGCGGAGGGACGCGGCCTGATCGGCCGCGCCCGGCAGGATGTGCCCTAGCGGTAAGGCTTCAGGATGCGGTCGATCTGGTCCTGCGCCTCGGCGAGCGCTGCTTCCGCCGTCTTGTTGCCCGTCAGCGCCGCCGCCAGGGCGTCGTTGAGGATTTTGGTCGCGCGGGCGTTCTCATGGGTCGAAAATTCCGGCACGGAGGCGGGGATCTGCTTGAGCGCCACCAGCGCCTGCGGTGCTTCCGCGACGTATTTCTTCATCGTCTCGGTTTCCCAGGAGCCGTCGCGCGGTGCGACATAGCCCGTCTGCACGGCCCAGTCGGCGAGAATTTCGTCGGAAGTCAGGAACTGGATGAACTTGTAGGCGGCGGCCTTTTCCTCATCCGAGGCATCCTTGAAGATATAGAGATTGCCGCCGCCAAGCACGGAGGCGGGCGTCGGATGCCCCGGGAAAGGGGCGATGCCGAAGTCGAAGGTGGCGTTCTTGCGGATATTGGCAAGGTTGCCCGTCGTGTGCCAGATCATGGCGACGCGGCCGGCGAGGAAATCGGCCGGCGCCGTGCCCCATTCGAAGATGCCCGGCGGGTGGATCGCATCCTTCGTCGAGAGATCCACCCAATATTGCAGGGCCTCGACGACCTTCGGATCGGTCAGGTAGGTCTCGGTGCCCGCCTCGTTGACCAGCGTGCCGCCGTTCTGGGCGACCAGCGCGCCGAACAGCCACTGGGCCGAGCCGACATTGCCGGCGATGCCGACGCCCCAGCGCGTCACCTGGCCAGCCGCATCCTTGGCCGTGACCGCCTTGCCGGCGGCGACCATCTCGTCCCAGGTCGTCGGGTATTTTTCCGGATCGAGGCCGGCGCCCTTGAAGGCCTGCTTGTTGTAGTACATCACCGCGGTCGAGCGCTGGAACGGCACGGACCAAAGATGGTCTTCGGTCTGTCCGCTCTTGAGATAGGCCGGCATGAAACCGGCCAGCCAGGCCTTGTCCTCGTCGGTCTTGATGAAATCGTCGATCGGGTCGATCACGTCCTCGTCGATCAGTGTGTAGACGTCGGTGGCCAGCAGCACGGCGACAGCGGGCGGCGTACCGGCCTTGGCGGCGGTCAGCGCCTTGGTCGTCGTGTCATTGTAGTTGCCGGCGTAGATCGGGGCGACGGTGATGCCGGGATTGGCTTCCATGAACTTCTGCACGTAGCCATCGACCACTTTGGTGACGGGTCCGCCGACCTGTACCGGATAGTAGAAATCGATCTTGGTGTCGGCCAACGCCATTCCCGCGGTAAGCGCGATGTAGGAGAAGCCGGCCGCAGCCAGTTTCAGGGCATTTCGTTTGCTCAAAGGCATGGTTCCATCCTCCTCTAGAAGCTGTTCAGTCGGGTGACGTCGTCGCGCCTTGCTCCGCTCGATCGGTCGAAGAAATGCGTCGCCATGGGATCCCAGGCGAGGTGTACCGCCGCGCCATCGGCAAGGCCGGGGCGGCCGGGCACGCGCATCTGAAGAAGCTGGTTGCCGACGCGGCAGGCCAGGATTGTGTCGGCGCCGAAATACTCGCTCGACTGGACGGTTGCCGGCTCGCCGCTCTCGACAAGGCGCAAATGCTCGGGCCGGATGCCGAGGTGCAGGCCCTCGTGCGCGGCGTCGGCGACCGGACGCGTGCCGCCGGCGATGACCGAACCGTCGGGGCCGCCGGCGAGATCGAGGATGTTCATCGGGGGTGTGCCGATGAACTGGGCGACGAAGATCGAAGCCGGCTTCTCGTAGAGATCGCCCGGCGCACCGGCTTGCTCCACACCGCCCTTGTTGAGCAGGATCACGCGGTCAGCCATGCTCATTGCCTCGGTCTGGTCGTGCGTGACATAGACCATGGTGATGCCGAGGCGTTTTTGTAGCGCGCGGATTTCGCTGCGCATCCCCGCGCGCAGTTTCGCATCGAGGTTGGAAAGCGGTTCGTCGAGCAGGCAGAGCGGCGTCTGCGAGATCAGCGCGCGGCCAAGCGCCACGCGCTGCTGCTGGCCGCCTGACATCTGGCTCGGCCGTCGGTCGAGCAGATGGCCGAGCCCGAGAAGCTCTACCGTGTGCTGCAAGCGCTTTTGCTGTTCGGCCTTGGCGACGCCGCGCACGGAAAGGCCGAACAGGATATTATCGGCAACGTTCAGATGCGGGAACAGCGCGTAGGACTGGAAAACCATGGAAAGATTGCGCTTGGCGGGCGCCAGCGCCGTGACATCGCGTCCGGTTATCGAAATCGTTCCCGATGTCACCATGTCGAGCCCGGCAATCAGCCGAAGCGTCGTGGATTTGCCGCAGCCCGACGGGCCGAGCAGGGCGACGAATTCGGCTTCGCTGGTCGAGAAGCTCACGTCGTCCACCGCCCGGAACGCGCCCCAGTCCTTCACAAGGTTGTTGACCGATATTCCTGTCAAAATTTCCCTCCCCGCCCGGCAAGCCTGCCGGCACCTCAAACGAAGATGAATTTGGACCGCAGATCGCCCGGCAGGGATCGCGTCAGCGGTCGCGTCGCCTCGTTGGTGACGATGTGATCGATCTTCTGCAGCGGCGCGATCACCGAGAGCGCGCTGCGCTGGAATTTGGAATGGTCGGCAACGACGATGACTGTGCGCGCGATCTCGATCATTGCCTGCTGAACGGAGCTGATCTGCGGAGTTGCCGTCGCGATCAGCCCACGGTCCAGATCGACGGCCGTCACGCTCAGGATCGCCTTGTCGACGCTGAAGCGCCGTACGGCTTCCACTGCCATCGGACCGCCTAGCGATCGGTTGAGCTCAATATATTGTCCGCCGATGAAGTGAATATCCCGTGCGCCGCTGGCGGCCAATTCGGTCAGGATATCGGTGCCGTTGGTCACGAAGGTGAGAGACTGCCGTGCCGCCAGGTGCTTGGCGGCCCGAAGCGTCGTTGTACCGCTGTCGATCATCACAGCGTCGCCCTCGACGACGAGTTCGGCAGCCGCGGCGCCGATGCGCGCCTTCTCCTCGATATTCGTGCCCTCGCGCACCGGCGTGCTGTAGTCGCGCGTTGTCTGATTGATGATGGCAGCGCCACCATGCATGCGCCTCAACAGGCCGCGCGCTTCAAGCTCGTTGAGATCGCGGCGGATCGTGGCGATGGATACGTCCAAGACGTCTTTGAGTTTCTGGGCGTCGGCAAAAACCTCGACGCGCAAATGCTCAAGCAGGCGCGCCTGACGAACGGCGGCGGATTTGAGTTCATTCTCAGAAAGAGTTTCGCTCATCGGAAGCCCTCCCAGCTTTCATGATCGAATACAATCTTTTTATGATCTTTTTCGATCTTGTCAAGCGGAGCCTAATGATCTGACCGCACGCAAGCGGTCGTCAATGTCCTTGGATGCCAGGTATGTGCGGGTGGCCAAGTAGTTCGGAATTTGATCGTTATCGATCAATCACCGGCCCGCGATCCATGTGAACGGGCCAATGTCGTGCCCCCACCATTTTGATCGCTGATGCGCGTAGGTGGACCTGCGCGCGTGGTCACGGCCCCATTCCCGAAGATGACGTGGCGACTGGCCGCTGCGTCTGGCGTGGTGGGCGATGCGCATGTTCGGCATGTAGCTGCCAGGTTTGGAAACGAAACCGGTTCGGAGGGTGCATGGACAGTGGCGCGAAGGTGGGTCCGTGCGATCCTCGACTCTTCCACTTTACTTCGTTCCGCCGTCAATTATGAGGAACGCTTGCCGCGCACAGCCTTTCGATAGATTTCGGCATACACTGCCGCGCGCAACGACCGCGCATTGGTATCCGAGGAGGAGATCCCCGCTGAGGAGCTGCAGAACGTTAGCTCTATTCAAAGTGCGGGGTCGAGGCGGGCTCACATCCCTTTAAGAGCAATTCAACAGCGGTGCCGACAGTCGCTGGCATTGCCGCGCGGGAATTGAGCATTGGCCGCCTCAGTTCCGCGTGGAAACCAACAGCGGATGAACGGTCGCAGGAAATTTGATCTGCGTGAGGCACTCAATATCGGAGTGATGTGATATTATCAGGTTTGCGCCAGAGCCAATTTTTGGACACTGATAGACTTCGTGGACCAACACCCACCCCAACGATTTCGGCGTGCCGCTTACTTCCAGCTCAACATTCCAATCACTTTTTTGTGGCCGGCATTTGAAGCTAGCCAACACGCAGCGGGACCTCAATCTTAACCTTCTGGTAACCCTCGGCGAGGCTACAAGGGTGTCTGTCCATACCCTGCCTTGCGGGGTTCCACCTCCTGACGTGCTGGGATCGGTACGATGTATATGGGAGGATTTGCGGTGGAGTCATCCGGATGAACGTCATTTCCAGCGTCCTCAAGCGACGAAGCCGAGTTCATTTCCTTCTGCGCGGGGATCGCTCGATCGTGACCGCTCACGGGTCTCGCACTCACAGGAGTTGTGCGGCGATGAAGAAGCGGCGGCTTGGCGTTCTGATCGCGCTCTTCCTGATGGCGTATCTGGGTATTGGCGCACGTTTGGTTCACTATGGGCTCGCGGTACCAGTCTCCTCGGGTCCGATAGGCATCGTTTCACCGGTAGCGTCTCGCCCGAACATCGTCGATCGCAACGGAAAGCTTCTCGCAACCGATCTCAGGCTCGTATCCCTCTATGCCGAGCCTCGCAGAATCGTTGATGCCGATGAGGTTGTAGAGAAGCTGTCCGCGGTTATTCCCAATCTCGACTGGAAGGCCACCCATCGCAAGCTTCGTTCGGGGGCGGCGTTCCAGTGGCTGAAGCGACAGCTGACACCCCGACAGCAAGCCGCGATCCTGGCGCTCGGAATCCCCGGAATAGGCTTTCGTCCGGAAGTCGGCCGGCTCTACCCGGGTGGCGCAACGGCATCCCATATATTGGGGCACGTCGATATCGACAACCGGGGCCTGGCGGGTATGGAGCGCTATATTGACCGCCAGGGCCTTGCCGATCTCAGAGCGGCGGGAATGACGAATGATGTGCGGCTCGAACCGGTTCGTCTGTCCATCGATCTCAGAGTTCAAAGCATCGTTCGCGAGACGATCAAGGAAGCGATGAGCGCCTATCAGGCCGAAGCAGCAGGAGCCGTTATCCTGGATATATCGACGGGGGAGATCCTCGCAATGGCTTCTGTGCCCGACTACAATCCGAATGAGCCTTCGAGGATGATGCCCAACGGCAAGATCGACAAGGAGTACGAGAAGGGCTGGTTCAACCGAATGAGCAATGCGACGTTCGAGATGGGCTCTACATTCAAGAGCTTCACGCTGGCTATGGGGTTGGATGCCGGTGTGATCAACCTCGACTCAATCGTCGATGCTTCGCGGCCGCTCAGAATGGGGGGCTTTACGATCAAGGATTTCCACGGCCGCAACCGCCCACTTACGGTACCCGAGGTCTTTCGATATTCCTCGAATATCGCCACTGTGAAGATAGCAGACATGGTCGGCATGGATGAACATCAGGCCTTCCTCACCAGGCTGGGTCTTCTAACGAAGATGGAGACGGAGCTTCCAGAGATCGCGACACCTGTACAGCCTCGCATCTGGAAGAAGATCAATTCTGCAACGATCTCCTACGGACACGGCATGGCAACCACTCCATTGCAGACGGCCGTAGCCGCAGCGGCGCTCCTGAATGGAGGCAAATTGATTGCACCGACATTCCTCGCCCGCGACCGGAAAGAAGGTGCCCCTGCCACGAAGCAGGTTCTTCGACCTGAGACAAGCGCAGAGATGCGATATCTTTTCAACTGGAACGGCCTCACGGGCTCTGGCCGCAGCGCCCAGGTGCCGGGCTATCACGTTGGGGGAAAGACTGGAACCGCAGACAAGGTGATCAACGGAAGATATGCCACGGACCTGAATTTCAATGCATTCCTCGGTGGGTTCCCTATGCACGACCCGCGCTATGTGGTCCTGACGATCATCGATGCACCGCTCACAGGCGAACAAGGGCGGCGGCTGGCATCGTTCACGGCGGCCCCAATGGTCAAGGAGATCGTGAGGCGTACAGCCCCACTGTTGGGTGTCCAGCCCCTGTTCGGCACAGATGAGAGCTATTTGCTCATAGGCTACTGATCCATGAGGGATGATGCTGGGTTCGTTTGCGTTTTCCGCTTCTCCTGACGCCAGTGCGTTCAGCATGTCAGGAGGGCGCCTTTGTCCAGAGGTGCGGCGTCGGATAGGATATCGATCAGCGGCGGCTGCTATCTTCCAATGCCGGTGGTTCTCGGCTCGGACAGGCGATCGTTGATGAAGTCAACGGCCTGCTCGACACCTTTCTCTGCTCGAATCGCTGCCCCAAGCTCTGCTGCTCGCGAACGCATGGCGGGGTTATCCATCGCCATGAAGGCGCTGGCGAGATCGTCGACGGTCATTGTTCGCTTGTCCAGCGGTTTTGGGCCGACCCCCAGGGCGTTGGCGCGTCGTGCCCAGAACGGCTGGTCGCCGATGAATGGGCAGATTGCTGTCGGCCTTCCGGCACGCAGCGCAGCACCAGTGGTTCCCGCGCCGCCATGATGCAGGGTGGCGCTGACGAACGGGAGCAGTCTGTCATGAGGCGCTTCAGCGATCATATGGGCATATTCGTTTGATGCGCTCGTTGCCAGTGCTCCACCGGCCGTGGCGAGGAGGCCGCGCTTGCCGGCACGCCGTAGCCCTTCCAGCACGAGCCCCGTCAATCTTTCCGGGCTGGAGCCCGGCATGCTGCCAAATCCGACGTAAACTGGCGGCTCTCCGGCAGCGAGGAATTGAGCAAGTGTATCTGGTGGACTCCAGTCCTTCGTCTCGAGAAACCAGTAGCCCGTAACGATGATGTCTGAACCCCAATCAGAAGGCTTCGGCAGGACATGCGAGCTGTACGCGTAGAGCGTTCCGGCCAGTGGCGAGGCCTTCCTGCGATCGGGCAGCGCGAGCGCCTCGGCACGCCATGCGCGGATCGTCTTGGAGAACAGGATACTGCCCCCATGGATCATCAACGCGTGGCTCAAGCGGTTGAAAGGACCAAGAGAAGCGACGGGTAGAACTGGAGTGGGGAACTCCGTGGTCGGCGTAAAGCCTGGAAGGGGGGATGCTAAAAGGAGAGGTATTTCGAGCTTTGCTGCAATGTGCGGCGCGCCCAGGGTCTTAGGATGAAATATGATCGCTTGAGGCGAGAATTCCCGCGCTGCATTCCACTCTGCGTCCAGCAGTCGCCGGCCGATTTCGCGATAGAATTTCAGGAGCTTGAGTCCTGCACCGAAGCCGGCACTGGATCGTCCAAGTATTGCCTTGGCTTCTGGACTTTCGAGGACGGCGAGAAATTCGCGTGGCAGCGGAGCGAATGCCACACGACGTTCATAGGCCATCGAGGCGAACTGCTCGGGTGCGGTAAGCTGAACGTCGTGGCCACTTTGGACAAGTCCCTTGGCAAGTGCGAGGTAGGGCTGAACATCGCCTCGTGTACCCAGCGTATGGATTGATATCCGCATTGCTCACCCCTTGCACAGGCGTGCGTGATATTCAGCCATTTTCATGCGTGCTGTCCACGTCTCGAAACAGTATATCTTTGATCTGTTTCTCGCTACGTCGATATAGGCGCGGTCGCACCCCCGAGCGTGGCACAGTCCAAAGCGACTTCATACTGGGGCCTATGGCCGTCGGTTTACTGGTATAAGGAATGCCGCCCACGATGATCGTAGGCGCCTGCGCTGTTGCCAAGCTGGTCGGTAGCGCGATGATCGCCGCTAGTGTATCTGGAGGGGAGGCGAGCAGGCGTCGCCCTCGCAGGGTGTTTGGTATTTTGGTAAACGCGCCATTGGCAACCCTGCTGGCAATCATCACGCTTCGCAGCTCTACAATCGGCGTCTTGCAGGTTGGTGCAGTGGTGAGCGTTTCAACCGGTATGTCAGGTGTTTTTCTCGGTGGATTTGCCGTTGGGGAGGTAGTCGGAGGAGTACTTTATGGTGCGCTGCGTGGATATAATAGCTCAATAGTGTTGCGGCGTCGCTGGCACGTTGACGTACCAATACCCCTTCGGACCTTGGCGTCCTTATGTGCACGTAAACACAAGCTCTGCCTCCAGCCCGCTATCGGCTTTCCGGTTCCGCAGCGCAAAGCCGATGCGATAGACATCGACGATCTCCCGGACGATCGAGAGACCGAGGCCGGAGCCGGGTGATGCCGTGTCGAGACGCCAACCGCGGCGGGTGAGATTGCCGAGTTCCTGCTCCGGCACGCCGGGACCGTCATCCGAGATCGCCAGATGCAGGCCGGCTTCATTGCGCCACCAGCGGATGTGGATCTCCGATTTCGCCCATTTGACGGCATTTTCGAGGAGGTTGCCGATGAGTTCGCGAAAGTCGGCAGGATCCATGGGTGCGATTTCGGTGCTCCGGCCGTCGATCTCAAACCTCAAGCGCTCACCGGAGCGCGAGCGTTTGAGGATGCGCACGAGTTCGCCGACGATCTTGGCCACGTCGGTATCTGAGCGGCGCAGGTCCGCGCTGGCAGCGATGCGGGCAAGGGCCAGTTCGCGTTCCACATGGCTGCGCATGACGGACGCCAGGTGCTCCAGTTCGTCCGCCATCGCCGCCTCACCCTTGTCGCGCAGAGTGAGGACATCGTTCGAGAGCACCGTCAGCGGCGTGCGCAGGCCGTGGGCGAGGTCGGCCGCGCGCTTCCTTGCCTTGCCCATCATCGCCTCTTGCGTTTCCAGAAGCGCGTTGACCGCCGCCACGGTGCTCTGGAATTCGCTGGGATAGGAGCCGGTCAACTGGCTGGCGCGCCGCTCGCGGATGCGCATGATCCCCTCGTTCAACGCTGCCAGCGGCCGCAGCCCGAGGGTGAGTTGCAGGATCGACGCGACGACGAGAAAGGCGCCGAGCCCGGCGACGGCCGGCATGATGTCGCGGATGAAGGCCGTCTTGGCCTCCTCCAGCGTGCGCGCATCGATGGCGACCGCGATGCGCAGCGCGCGTTTCCCCTCCGGCGCGGCGACCTGCACCAGCCGCTCAAGGACGATCAGCGAACTTCCGGCTGGGCCGGGCAGCAGGTAGCGATGGACCGCGCCCTCAGCGTGCTGGTCGGCGGGCAGGCCGAGGGCCGTGTCGAACAGCGAGAGCGAGCGGATGGTCTGCCCCCGCACATCGTCGACGATCTGCCAGTATAGCCCGCCATAGGGCGTAGCGAAGCGCTGGTCGAGCGGGCTTTCCGGGCGCTGGAGCGTGCCGTCGGCGGTAAAAGACAGCGCGCCGGCCAGCGTGTTGATATGGCTGGTCAACTCCGCGTCGATGCGATTGCGGATGTTGCTGGAGAAAAGCGAGACCAGCAGGGTGACGGTCAGCGTCAGTGCGAGGCTCACGGTCAGCGCGGAAATCAGCAGGAGGCGGCTGCGAATGGAGATAGGCCATCTCATGCGGCGGCGATCCGGTAGCCGTAGCCGCGACGTGTCTCGATGAAGGCCTTGCCCAGCTTGCGCCGCAGCCGGCCGATCAACACCTCCACCGAATTGCTGTCGCGGTCGAAGTCCTGGGCATAGAGCTGTTCGGTCAGTTCCTGCTGGCTGACATGGCGCTCGCGGTTCTGAAGCAGATGATGCAGGCAGCGATATTCGAGTGGCGTCAGATCGACCGGCTGGTCCCGAAGCGTCACCGATTTGCTGCGCGGGTCCAGATGCAGCGCGCCGGCGCTGAGCACGGGGCTCGGCTCGCCGGCGTAGCGGCGCAGGATGGCACGCAGGCGGGCGAGGACCTCCGCGATCTGGAAGGGCTTTGCGAGATAGTCGTCCGCCCCGGCATCGATGCCTTCCACGCGTTCTTCCCAGTTGCCGCGCGCCGTCAGGATGAGGACGGGGAAGCGGCGCCCGTCCTTGCGCCAGCGTTTCAGGATCGTCATGCCGTCCATGGAGGGCAGACCGAGATCGAGGATGGCGGCTGCGAAATCCTCGCTGTCACCGCGATACCAGCCGTCCTCACCGTCGCGGGCATGGTCTACGACATAGCCCGCCCGCTGCAGATGGACGGTGAGGTCGCGGGCGATCAGCCGGTCGTCTTCGACGAGCAGGATGCGCATCATTCGTTCTCGATTTCGAGGATCGTGCCGCTCGCCGCATCCATCTCGATTTCGACGAGCTGCCCCTCGGGCGACAGAACCTTGAATTTATAGAGGAAGCGCCCGTGTTTCCGGCGCGGCTCCACGCGCACGATATCGCCCTTGACGCGCCGGCTGGCGATCTCGCGCAGCTCGGAAAACGGTTTGATCGCGCCCTTTTCTACCGCCTCCTGGATGGCGTCGAGGGTGCGCCCATCCGTGTCGTGGCCATCATCATCCGCATGGGCGACCGCGCCTGCCGACAGAAGCCCGGCAAGGGAAAGGGCAGCGATGGGCATAAGGAGGATACGCATGATCGAAGCGTAGCACGCCGAGGCTGAAATTTTGCTGACATTTCTCGTCAGCCATCGCTCAGCCACGGTCGCCTATGGTGCGTTCAGCGTCGGGGCAGGGTGCTCCGGCCGGCCACAAGGAGAATTTCCATGAAGACATTCCTTCTCGCAACCGCCCTTCTGGGCCTGTTCGCCGCCGGTGCGGCCCGCGCCGAAGATGAAGGCAAGGGCTGCAACGTGCCGAAGGACAAATGGATGACTGAGGACGCCATGAAGGACAAGGCCAAGGCGATGGGCCTTGATGTCCGGCGGGTGAAGGTCGAGAACGGCTGCTACGAGGTCTATGCGATCGACGCCAAGGGCGCCAAGGTCGAGACGATCTTCAACCCGGAAACCGGTGAACCGGTCGGCTCGGAAGGAGCTGAATGATGGCGCCGCTCTCCCGAACCGATGGGGCGGGGGAAAGCGTCAAGGTGTGGGACCCGCTCGTGCGGGTCTTTCACTGGTCGCTGGTCTGCCTCTTCGTTTTTTCCTTTGTCACCGGCGACGAATGGAAGAAGGCCCATATCCTCTCCGGCTATGCCATCGCCGGGCTGATCGCCCTGCGCCTGGTCTGGGGGCTGGTCGGGTCGCATCACGCCCGCTTCGCCAATTTCCTCTACGCCCCCACGACGTTACTTGCGTTCCTCCGCGACAGCTTCGCCCTGCGCGCCAAGCGGTATCTCGGCCACAATCCGGCCGGGGGCGCCATGGTCGTCCTGCTGCTCGTTGCGGTGTCGGGCATCGTGACCACCGGCTATATGATGACCACGGATGCATATTGGGGCGTCGCGTGGGTGGAGGATACGCACAAGGTCCTCGTCTATTCGACCATGGGGTTGGTCGCCCTGCATATCGCCGGCGTTGTCCTTGCCAGCGTCGAGCACCGGGAAAACCTCGTGCGCGCCATGGTGACGGGAAGAAAGCGTCGCGAAGGTTGATGTGTTGCCGACTCTATGGCAATTATTTAGAATAATTCTAAATATATCGTCTGAAGTCCTGCAGCCACGGCCGATATGCTGAAATTCGGAGATGCCATGCGTTCCGTTCACAAGGAAAATCATCTCATCGATCGTATCGGCTGGCTCCGGGCAGCGGTGCTGGGTGCTAATGACGGGTTGATCTCGACGTCGAGCCTCATCGTCGGTGTCGCGGCGGCGACCGCGGCATCGCAGGAAATCCTCGTCGCCGGTGTCGCCGGGCTGGTGGCAGGTGCGATGTCGATGGCGGCGGGGGAATATGTCTCCGTCAGCTCCCAGGCCGATACGGAACAGGCCGACATGGCGCGTGAGCGTCACGAGCTGGCCACCCAGCCGGAGGCGGAGTTGGCAGAACTCGCTGCAATCTACGAGCAGCGCGGCGTCGCGCCGGATCTTGCCCGCCAGGTCGCCGAACAAATGATGGCGAAGGACGCCTACGAAGCCCATGCACGGGACGAACTCGGCCTGTCGAGCCACGTAGTGGCGCGGCCTGTCCAGGCGGCACTGACATCGGCAGCGACATTTGCGATGGGTGCGGTCCTGCCGCTGGCGGTCGCCCTGCTGGCGCCGTCGGGAACGGTCGTCTGGGCTGTGCCCGTTGCCTGTCTCATCGGGCTTGCCGTCCTCGGCGCGATGGGTGCGCGTGCCGGCGGTGCTGGCATCTGGCGGCCGACTGTCCGGGTCGTTTTCTGGGGCGCGGTCGCCATGGCGTCGACGGCGGCCATTGGCGCGCTTGTCGGCCGGGCGGTCTGATCATGAGGCGCCTGTCGTTCGACAAGCTGGCGCCCACGTCGCCCTCACGCAGATGGAACGCCAGGCGGCGAACGAATAGCCGAACACATTCGCTCGATGAAGGGCGAGGTGTTAGCCGAGACCAGCACAAGGGCGGTCGTCGAGAAGTCACGTGATCTCGAGGGCAAGGAATGTCATCGTCGTGGCCCGCCGATGACGGCGACCGCGCGTGAGCTCATGCCAACTACCGCGTAGCCTGCGAGCTCAGGGTGGCGTGTCCAAGATATGGCGCAGCTAACGATAATAGCCTTCCGATCAGAGCACCCGTCAAAACTGTAGCGAAGAATAGGTCGCCGCGGAAACCGGAGCTGATCGAGATCGCGGATGTAGCCGCCTTCAGCATGAGCAATTTGAGGAGCGCAAGGTCAGGTACATCGGTTTCCAGGTTCAGGTGCAGGGCACCGTGGCCGTCAGGGAATGCCTTGTGTCATGTGTTTTGCCGACGGTCGAGCATAGCCCGCGGGCCTCAATTCAAATGCATGTCATCGACGGATTTAGACCTCGGCCATTGCCTTTCAAAGCTCTCTTGGTAGCACGTGCGGAAAGCAACGCGGGTCAGATGGTCAACTGCTCGTAGGCTTTCAAGAGCATGTATCCTGCCACGACGAAGAGGAGCAGCGCAAAGACAGTGTTGAGCGCGCCCTTTCTGGTTGCGAGTTTGCGCGCGGCAAGGGCGCCCAACAAGCCGCCGACAACGCCGCCACCGATAAAGACGATAGCGAGTCCCCAGTCAACCAGGCCGGAATAGGCATAGTTAAGGGATGTCGTCAGGCCGAAGACGGTGACAGCGAGGAGAGAGGAGCCGACGGCGAAGAGGATGGGCATGCCGGTCGCGGCGATAAGGCCAGGTACGATGAGAAAGCCGCCGCCGATGCCGAAGAAGCCGGAAAAGGCTCCGGTCAGTCCGCCGAAAGCGATCACCTTCGGGGCATTCTCGCGGGAACATTGCGCATTCGGGTCACCCTCTTCGCCGCGCCTTATGAACATCAACGCACCGACGACGAGCATCAGTAAGGCGAACAGGATCAGCAAGTGCTGCCCATCAATCATCTTGCCGATGGAGGAGCCGACAAACGCGCCCATGATTCCAGCGAGGCTGTAGAGACCCGCGCAGCGCCATTTGACATTGCCGAAGCGGGCATGGCCGAGAAGGTTGGCAAACGCGTTCACGGCGACAGCAAAGGCGCTGGTGCCAATGGCGAGATGCGGGTTGGGAACGCCGACCATATAGACCATAAGGGGCACAGCGAGAATGGAGCCGCCCCCGCCGAACAGGCCGAGAGTAAAGCCGACAACTCCGCCAGACAGCGCGCCGAGGCCGTATTGAATGGGTTCCAGAAGCATGGCGCACCTTTCGCCGCGCGTTCAGGCGGTCTTGTTTCGGTGTGGTCGAAAAGCGTGCAAGGCGATGACACTGTTTGCGGATTATCGGATCACCGCTGCGGGTCGGCCGACCGTCAAGCGATAGAGGATCATGCCGGCAAACATGGCGACGACGAACAGGGCAGCTTCCCAGCGGCCCGTCGTCAGGACCGCAATGGCGGGGCCGGGGCAAAGGCCGACCAGTCCCCAGCCAAGTCCGAACAGCACCGCGCCGCCGATCAGCGCCCGATCCACGCGGCCATGTTCTGGAACGTAGAACCGATCGTCGAAGGCCGGCGTAAGTCGCCGCTTCCGGATCAGGTAGGCGAAGGAGGAAGGGATGAGCGCACCGCCCATGACAAATGCGAGCGAGGGGTCCCACTCGCCGGTAATATCAAGGAAGGCGAGGACGCGGGCCGGATTGATCATGTCCGACACGACGAGCCCCGCGCCGAAGAGGAGGCCGCTCAGGATCGCAGCAAGGGTTCTGGCGAACATCAGACAATGCCTCCAAAGACGTGGCGGACGGCGAAAACCGTGAGGGCGGCGACGGCCATGAAAACCGATGTGGCGACCAGCGAGCGCTTCGACAGGCGTGCAAGGCCGCAGACGCCGTGACCGCTCGTGCAGCCGGAGCCGAGGCGCGTGCCGAAGCCGACGAGAAGGCCGGCGGCAACGAGCAGCGGCGCCGACGCGGTGAGGGTGATCTCGGCTTGCCGGAGGAAGGTCGAGGCAAGTACCGCGCCAGCCAGAATGCCGCCGAGGAAACCAAGGCCCAGTGTGCTGATGCCGGTTCCCGTGAGGCCGGCGGCCGATGCCGCAAGGCCCGAAATCCCGGCGATGCGTCCGGTCGTCAGCAGATAGAGGCCGGCCGAAAGGCCGATCAGCAGGCCGCCGGAAAGTGGCCAGAGGATGTTGAGGTCGGTCATGGGGTCACAGGACGTTTAGAGGGATCTTGAGATACTGCACGCCGTTGTCTTCGGTGGGCGGAAGCTGGCCGCCGCGCATATTGACCTGCACGGACGGCAGGATCAGCTTCGGCATGGCGAGCGTCGCGTCGCGCGCGGTACGCATCGTGTAGAAGTCGTCCTCGCTCACACCCTCGCGGACATGGACATTGCCGGTCCGTTCTGCGCCGACTGTGGTCTCCCAGGCGTAGTGATCGCGGCCGGGCGCCTTGTAGTCGTGGCACAGGAACATGCGTGCTTTATCCGGTAGCTTCATGAGGCGCTGGATCGAACGGTAGAGCTGGCGTGCGTCCCCGCCGGGGAAGTCGCAGCGCGCTGTACCGTAGTCCGGCATGAACAGCGTATCGCCGGGGAAGACCGCATCGCCGATGACATAGGCTAGACAGGCAGGGGTGTGGCCAGGGACGT
Source organism: Shinella sp. JR1-6 (assembly GCF_004284735.1). Lineage (NCBI taxonomy): Bacteria > Pseudomonadati > Pseudomonadota > Alphaproteobacteria > Hyphomicrobiales > Rhizobiaceae > Shinella > Shinella sp. JR1-6. The sequence continues at coordinate 18,330 of NZ_SHMI01000035.1, forward strand.
GCAGCACGGTTGCCTCCAGACTGCCGATCGAAAAGCGGTCGCCGTCGTTGAAGAGCTGGTCGAATTGGCTGCCGTCCCGCTGGAATTCGGTGCCGGCGTTGAAGATCTTTCCGAAGACCTGCTGCACGCGGACGATTTCGCGTCCGATGGCAAGTTGGCCGCCGAGTTCGGCCTGCAGCAGCGGCGCCGCGGAAAGATGATCTGCATGGGCGTGGGTCTCGAGCAACCAGTGCACTTCGAGACTTTCGGATTTTATGTAATCGATGAGCGCCTGGGCGGAAGCGCTCGTGGTGCGGCCCGAGGCCGGATCGTAGTCGAGCACGCTGTCGATGATGGCGCAGGCATTGGACTGCGGGTCGCGCACGACATGGCTGATCGTGTAGGTCTGCTCATCGAAGAATGATTTTACGACAGGGCGTTTTGCTGGATCCGCAAGGCCCGCTGCGACGATGGCGCGGGCGCGATCGAGGGGGAGATCTGAAACGGTGCTTGGCATGGCTCGTGTTCTCCGTAAAGAATGGCTAATAGATACATATTTACAGTAATTATGCAAGTATGTATTTTGTGGAAATCGAAATCGGCAGCCGTTATCACGGATGCTCGGCCTGCACCCAGGAATGCGATCATGACGGAAACGAACACTCACTCAGCCCGCCCGCCGCGTATCGACGAGACTGCGCCCGGATTCGCCGCGCGGTCCACCGCAGGTCCTGTTACGCTGTCGGCCTTCCGCGGGCGCTGGCTGGTGTTCTTCTCGCACCCCGCGGACTTCACGCCGGTTTGCACCAGCGAGTTCATCGCGCTCGCGCGCGCGGCGCCGGAATTCGAGAAGCTTGACTGCGCCCTGCTTGGGCTTTCCGTGGATAGTCTCTATTCCCACATCGCCTGGCTACGAGACATCGAGGCGCGCTTCGGCGTAAAGGTCATGTTCCCGCTCGTGGAGGACAGCGCTATGGTGATCGCGCAGGCCTACGGCATGATCGACGGGACCGCGCAAAGCAGCGCGACCGTCAGGGCGACCTATGTCATCGACCCGGATGGCATCGTGCGTGCGGTCGTCTGGTATCCGATGAATGTAGGGCGCTCGGTCGATGAGCTTCTGCGCCTCGTTGCGGCCCTTCAAGCCGCAGAGCGCGAGGACGCCTCGACGCCCGAAGGGTGGCGACCGGGCGCGGCTCTTCTTGAGCAGGTACCCCTTGCCAACGAGGACGATTGCGCTCTGCGTGAGGGAGAGGCCTGGTATTATCGGGAGAGGCGGGCATGAGTGGGGGAGCGAGCGTTTCGCTGGAAACGATGATCGCCAAGGCGCCGGAAGCGGCAGATTTCATGCGCCAGTTCAGCAACGCCAATCGTCTCATGCTGCTATGTCAGATCGCACGCGAGGAAAGCTCGGTCAGTGACATTCAAGAGGCGCTCGGCATCAAGCAGCCGGCGCTGTCCCAGCAATTGGCGGAGCTTCGGCAGGCCGGCCTTGTCAAAACACGCCGGGAATCGCGTCAGATCTACTATTCCATTGCCGATGGCCGCGCCGAGGCGGTTATGGGATTGCTGTTTGAGCTTTTCTGCGGCAGTGAGGCGCCCTCAGCCGCCGGGCTCACGGAAAGGCGAGACGGTGCGCCGGCCCCGGATATACGCGGAGATGCGGCTCATTTCGCCCGCATTGTTATTTCCGAATAGCTTGTCGGATTGTCGAAGGCGACCAGACTATCTGTCCCCGACCGGGTCGCATGGCGGCAGGTTGAGGCGTGGAGCGAGGCAGTCTTCTTCATGCGGCCGAGATCGGTACGGCAACAAGCTGGTTCGGTCCATGCCTTTTAACTCGACATGAATCGATTCCGGCCGCTTTCATCGAGAAGAAAGCGGGTGATCCCGCCAAATACCAGCTCTCTCAGCCGACTATGTCCATATGCGCCCGACACTATGAGATCCGCACCGCTCTGATCGACAAACTGCAACAGGCCAATCGTCTCATCCGCGCTTTTGGAGATATGGGATCTGGCTCTCACGTTGTGGTGGGCGAGGTACGAGACAACGTCCGCATTGCTCTTTCGCAGCGAAGTGTCAGGTTCGGAGCTGACCGAAACGACGGTCACGTCCTTGGCCAAGGACAGCAAAGGAATGGCATCGGCCACGGCACGCCGCGCCTCGCGTGTGTCCTTCCAGCAGACCACGATCTTTTTCACCGGCATCGCATGTCTTCCGTTTCCCGCAACAAGCACGGGGCGGCCTGAGTGCAGCACGACACTCGCCGGGTCAGCGGTTCTGTAGGAATCGCCAGACTGCGCACCTTCCCCTGCAGCCATGACAATCAAATCAGCGGCGCGGGCAGCTTCAACGATTGCCTCGGTGGGTCCGCTCATTTCTGTGCGCCACTCGCTCTCGACCCTGTCGGCCGTCAGGGCACGAAACTCAGCATGGATCTCTTCTATGCGATTTTCGATGTCCTTGTACATGCGCTGTGTCGCGCTGGTTGCCGCGTAGCTCGTTGTTTGCAAAGCAAACGGAGAGGGGAATACCTGCGCAGCGCACAGACCAATCAGCCGTGCACCCACCTGCACTGCCAGGTCGGTTGCGGCATTTGTGATCGGCTTGACTGGTCGATCGATGTCCAGGTTCACGAGAATGCTACGATAGCTCACGGCTCCCGCCTCCGCCGACAGTTGGAAATACTGCTAAACTAGCGCTGGGCGCGCCATGCGCGTTGACACCGGTCAAGCGGGACAGGTTCAGGATGCTATTTTGACGTAGATCATCGCGGACTGCAGGTGCCGAGAGCAATCTTTCCTTCATCGCATGACCATTTCGGTGAAGGAGCTCAGAAATGTCGTTCAGGACCATACTCTCGCTCATCGGCACGACAAATACCGATGCAGATATCGACAAGGCCGTAGAGCTGACGGCAGAAATAGACGCGCATCTTTCCGTCATGGCGCTGAGAACCGCGATATCGCCGTTCGGGGCCGACTATCCGGCTGCGGCCGCATGGCTGAGTGAGCGCCAAAGGGAAATCGACGAGGTAGTCGATGCTCGACGCATTGCTGATGAGCGCTGCAGGAAGGATGGCGTATCGTTCGATGTCGACCACATTTACGACGATCGCTTCATTATCGAGAGCAACATCGGCACGCGGGCAATGTATGCAGACGTGGTCGTTGCCGGTGAAGGTGTCCGCTCAGACATCGAGCTTCGCAAGGCTGCAATCGCGGCGACGGCGTTCAATGCCGGTACACCTCTGCTCTTGGTGCCGAAAACAGGCCGTGCCACCCTGAAGCCGAAAAACGTCCTTCTGGCGTGGAATTCGCGTCCGCAAGCGGCCAGCGCCGCAAAGGCGGCTATCGAGATGCTGAAAGGCGCCGATACAGTCCGTCTCGTCGTCGTCGATCCGGATTCGTCTTACTTCGAGAATGGCGGTGAGCCGGGCGCCGACATGGCGGCGTTCCTGTCGCGCCATGGCGCAAAGGTCGTGGTTGAGCAGATCGCGAGCGGCCAGCGGCCGACGGAAGACGTCATTCGCCAGCATGCGCTCGAACTCGGCTGCGACATGATCGTCATGGGGGCCTATGGCCATTCACGTCTGCGCGAACGTGTCTTTGGGGGTGTCACCGCTTCGATCCTCGATAAGTGTGACTTGCCGGTGTTCATGGTGCGGTAAGAGCCGGAGCGTCCCAATGCTCATTTTGCAATGGGACGCTCATCCCGATCCACTGGCGTTTCTCGTTGTCGTTCAGGCGCCTGTCAGCATGACGACCTATTCCCCGATGGAGTTCCAGCCAAAAGGAAGCTGACATGAACATCCGTCGCAATATCCTCACCGCGCTCGCCATCGTCACAATCACCTCGCCCGCATGGGCAGTGAACACCGTCAAGGTCATAGAGGGTGGCGAAGGCGGCGGTCCGATGACGCTCACGCTCGACCGTTCCACGATAAAGGCCGGAGAAACGACATTCGTGGTGCACAACGACGCGGTGACCGAGGAGCATGAAATGGTCCTGGTCAAGCTGAACTCGGCCGATCAGAAGATCGATGTGATTGCCTCCAAACACCGGGTGGATGAGAAGCAGTTGAAAAGTCTCGGCGAGGTATCGGACCTCAAACCCGGCACGGACGGGCAACTGAAGGCGAAACTTGCCCCGGGTTCCTATCTGCTACTCTGCAACATCAAGGGCCACTACGAGGCGGGAATGCACGCCATGCTGACGGTGACGAAGTAACCGCATCCTCCTGGATGCCATCACACGCAAGAAGGCGAACCACGTCCATGGCTACGACCGCATCGCTCTCGTTTTCCCTTCCGCAGCGCGTCTTGCACTGGCTAACAGCGGGGTTCGTCTTCTTCAACCTTTTATTCCCGGACGGCATGAATGCGTGGAACCGGAGCATCAAACAAACCGGTGCGGCGAACGCCGAACAGGTGGCAAGCGCCAACATCCATGCCTATGTCGGAATTGCGATCCTCCTTCTTGTGGCGGCTCGTCTTTTGCTCCGGCAGGTCCACGGCGTGCCGGCGGCGCCATCTGAGGAGCCACAGATATTCAAGTTGGTCGCGAAGGTTTCCGAATGGACCCTTTACCTTCTTCTTATCGCAATGCCGGTTACTGGCGCCGCTGCGTACTACCTCGGATTCGAGGGCGCAGGCGACCTCCATGCCGATGTTCTCAAGGCCGTGCTGTGGGCTGTTGTCGGCCTTCATGTCCTCGGCGCGTTGGCGCATCAGTTTTATTGGAAGACGAATGTGCTTCGGCGAATGACGATTGGCTGATCATCCCTTCCTGCGCCCGGCGGCCACGCCATCGAGCGCGCTTGCTACATGCCGGTGATGATGGTGTGAACGGCAAACGCTGCCGCGCCGGCGATGATCGTGAGGGCAGCGAACGGTCCGCTGAAGGTCGATGGTCCGAGGACGGTTGCGATGCCTGCACGGCATAGGGCATTCGTTGTCATGGCGATAAGGATTGCCTCTCCGATGACGTCGATCGGCATGGCGCTCCGGCCCACTTGCAGAGCGGCCAGCACGGCGACATCGACATCGACCGTGCCTGTCAATGCGCTCGTGGCCAAAAGACCGGAGCTACCGAAGCGCGAGACGAGAACAGCGCTTGCAATGGCGGCTGCTGCGAAAATCGTCGCGAAGATCAGGAGCGGACCGATCTCGAAGGGATTGCTGGCCGGTACGTCGGCGAACGGCTTGTCCTGTCGCCAATAGAAAATTGCGAGCCCAGACCCGGCGAAGACGACCGCTGCCATGGTTGCGGCCGGGCCGATGGCAACAATCGCTGCCGGATCGATCAGCAGGATCAGGCCCATTACGCGCAGGATGGACACTGCTGCGCCGAGGGCCGCAGCGCCGGCAAGCGGCAGCGGATCGGAAGAGCGTTTCGCGGTTCGCGCCAGAACCATGGTGACGGCCGTGGACGAGACGAGGGAGCCGGCAATCGCGCTCAGCACGAAGCCCTTGCTCGCTCCGAAAATCCTGACGGCAATGTAGCCGAGGAACGAGAGGCTTGCGGTCAGAACGGTGAAGAACCACACCTTCCAAGGATTAAGCCCTCCCCATGGGTCGATGGCCTCGTCGGGCAGGACCGGCAGGACCACCGCCGTCATGACGGCAAGCATCAACGCAGAGCGCAGTTCCATCCAGGTTAAGCGCTTCAGGAAACCATGCAGGACGTTCCGACTTGCAAGCGTGGCTGCAAGGGCTGCGCCTCCCGCTGCCGCTGCTTGCGCATCGCCGGTGGCCGCCAGGCCGCCGAGCGCCAGAACGCCGAGACCCGCCATGACGGTGGTGACACTATAATCGGAATCCGAACGCGCCTCGCGCAGCTTGAACACGCCCAGCGTGACGGCGAAGCTCAGGAAACCGATTGCAAACACCACCGGAGAGTTGAGGGTTTGAGCGAGGACTGCCAGAACGCCGCCCAGAAGTCCCGATATCCCGAACGTGCGCATGCCAGCGGTTCTGCTGCCTTCGGGTGCCTCCCGCTCCTGCCAGCCACGTTCGAGCCCGACCAAAAGACCGATCGATAGCGCGAGACCCAATCTGGCTATGAGCGTATCCATTTGCAGAACCACCAAGTATGAACCAGCCGGCCAAGTCGCGGTGGCTGCTTGTTTCAGTATAGAGAAATCGCCGCTCCAGGAATTGATCTTGCGCAAGGCGAGAGCGCCCGTCTTTGGGCTTACTCTCTTCGCATTCTGCGATAGGAGCAGGGAACGTGCCACAAGCGGACAAAAGCCTCTGGCAACGACATTCGAGCGTGATCCTGGTCGCAATCGCCGCTGGTGGGTTGGTGATCGGCTTGGTCTTGTCGTGGCAGGCCGCTCGCTACGCTCATCTTGTCTGGAGCGCGGCGACGCTGGCCGTCCTTACCAGCCTTTTTCTACAGGTTTTCAGTGCATTGCGCCGAGGTGATGTCGGGCTCGATATCGTTGCGGCGCTTTCCATGTCTGCAGCGATCGCGTTTGGCGAGCCGCTTGCCGGAAACGTCGTCGGCTTAATGTACGCGGGCGGCCAGTTGCTGGAATCTTTTGCGGAAGGGCGCGCGCGTCGGGAGATGACGGCCCTGATGGGGCGCGTCTCGCATTTTGCGATGCGTTACGGCCCTTCCGGGCTCGAGGAGGTCGCGATCTCCCAGATACAGCCAGGCGACCGGCTGCTGATCCGACAGGGCGAGGTGCTGCCGGTGGACGGGATCGTTTCCGGCGAAGGCTCCGCACTGGACATGGCGGCCTTGACGGGAGAGCCTTTGCCGCAGCCCGCTCCACCTGGAACCGAGGCGCTCAGCGGCTCGACCTGTGTGGGTGCGGCCTTCGATCTTGTCACCTACCGAACGGCCGCCGAAAGCACCTATGCCGGGATCGTCCGGCTGGTCGAGGCCGCGCAGGCGAGCAAGGCGCCCATGGTCCGCATGGCTGACCGTTTCGCGATGGGCTTCCTGGTCCTGACCCTCATCATAGCGGGCGCTGCTTGGTACTTATCACAGGATCCGATCCGCGCGCTCGCCGTCCTTGTTGTCGCGACGCCCTGTCCCCTGATCCTTGCAGTCCCCGTCGCCATCATTTCCGGCATGTCGAAGGCGGCGGGTATCGGGGTCCTTGTGAAGAATGGTGGCATGCTCGAACTACTGGCGCGTGTGCGGACGGCGGTTCTCGACAAAACCGGTACGCTCACCCATGGGCAGGCAGCGGTGGTCGATATCAGGACGACATCAGCCTTTACCGTAGAAGCCGTGCTGCAGGCGGCTGCAAGCCTCGATCAGGCTTCCGGCCACGTCGTCGCCGCTGCGCTGGTCCGTGCGGCAGCCGAAAGAGGTCTGTCTCTTTCGAGGCCAGAGGCTGCGCGGGAAGTGCCCGGCACTGGCATCGAAGGCTATGTCGACGGAAGGCGGGTTGTTGTCGGCGGGAGCGGTTTCGTGCAGCGCACGTCCGGCTGCGACGATCCACATGAATTGATCGCACCCGAAATGCGCGCCTCGATGACCGTTGCCGTCGCCATCGATGGAGTGCTCGCGGGGATGATCGTTCTGAAGGATCAGGTCCGCATGGATGCGCTGCCGGTTCTCGATGATCTCCGCGCCGCCGGTGTCCGAAAGCTCGTGCTGGCGTCCGGCGATCGCAGGGAGATCGCCGAGTCCGTGGGGCGGGCTCTTGGCATGGATAGTGTCCTTGGCGATCTGACGCCGGAAGCCAAGGTCGCGGCCGTCAGGAAGGAGACCGGCAATGGCCCGGTAATGATGGTGGGCGATGGCGTCAACGATGCGCCCGCACTCGCGGCGGCCGACATCGGTGTCGCCATGGGTGCGCGTGGCACGGCCTCATCGTCGGAGGCCGCCGGTGTGGTGCTCCTTGTCGATGAGCTTGCGCCGCTCGCCAAAGCAATTGCGATCGCGCGCCGAAGCCGTCGGATCGCGTTGCAGAGTGTATCTGTGGGACTGACGCTTTCGGTCGGGGCGATGGTTGCGGCGGCATGCGGATATCTCCAGCCCGTCGAAGGTGCGATCCTTCAGGAGGCGATCGACGTGGCCGTGATCCTCAATGCTCTCAGGGCTCTTCGATGATGTGAGGTTAAAACCCCCGCTGGAGTTCTCAGTGCGACAGTTCGCTTGTTTCGCTCATCGCGAGGATTGGCGTGCAGGATGTCACGTTTCTTGCCGGGCATCGAGAATGCAAAAAGCCGGGTTACCGAATAGGCATAGCAGATCGGGGCGACGTAAGGACTGTCGTTTTCGGCGCAAACCAGTCGCGCCAGCCGCTGAGCCGCAATCGTCGCTGCGCATTCTTTATGGGGCATTTCGCGGATCATCATCGGGAGTTCCTCCTTCGCTTCGTGCGCGGATTGATTCCACTTTCTTCCCCTTTGGTTCCCGGCACCTTGACGCAAGGCAAAGGAGTTGACGCATCGCCTAATCGGGCGGAAATGCTCTAAAGCTTCAGCCAACCCGCTCCTCCCATCACCATTCCCGCTTCCAGACCATACCTTTCGGACCACTGCCTTCTCGCATTCCAGCACCGCCATCGTGATCACGCTGATGGCGAGGATGAGCAGTCCGTCGAGCAAGGCTATGGGAGTCGTGCCGAAAAGCTCGTGCAGGAACGGCGCGAAGGTGAAGACGAGCTGCGCGGCCACGAAGACTGCGATGGCGGCGAGCACGGCAGGGGTGCCCATGATGCCGGAAACCCCGAGAAGCCCGATTTTGTGGTAGAGGAGGTCTTCCATCTCGCGCAGCGCCAGTCCCTCCTGCTCGAGGAGATGCAGCAGCACGCCCGGGCCAAGCGCCGCAGCGCGTCGCCATGGGAATACCGCCGAGAGTCGAAAAGCCCATGCTGGTGTCGCGGCTGGTCCCCTTGTCGAGGCCGCACAGGCTCGCACCGCTGCCAAGATGGGCGACCACAACCCTGCCGTCTGCCTTTTCCGGCGCGAGGTGGGCGAGTTCGCCGGCGACATATTTGTAGGAGAGGCCGTGGAAGCCATGCCGCTTGATGCCCCGGTCATGGAATGTGCGTGGGATGGCGAGGGTCTCCGACAGGATGCCGCTCAAATCCGGGTTCGGCCGGGCATCCAGCGCGGCCTCGATCCGCTGCTCCCCCTCGCTTACCTGCAAGGTCAGCGGATCGTGGCGGAAATCGATTATGCCCCGGGAGATCCGGAGGGGCGCTTCCGAGCGAAGCGCAAACAGGCCGATCTTCATGGTGGAGGAGCCAGCATTGAAGGTCAGCAAGGTCTTCATCCGGGCAACCCCTCCACCGGATGGGGCGCTGCGGGCCGACACCGGATCGCCCTGGCCCGTCAGCACTATGGGGACACGCGCCACGGGCAAGAGCCCAGCCGCCGTCGCGCCGGCGAAGTAGATCAGTTGCTTGGCCGGCATGTTGTCGGCTTCGGGATCCGGCACGAGCAGGATGTCGGCCTCGCCCGCGACGGGGAGGCGATGCCCTTGGTGCGGGCGGCGTCCAAGTTGAGGGCATTGTCGAAGGCGAGCGGTCCGTCGACGCTCGCGCCGGTGATCTGTCCGCGCGCGGCCATCACGGTCAGCGCCGCGGTATCGAGCCGTCGCCGGCATCTTGGGGTTCACGGTCTCCACGGCGGTGAGCACCGTGACTTTCGGCTTCTCCATGCCGAGCCGGCGCAGGAGATCGACCGCGTTCTGGCAGATGTCCCGCTTGTGCTTCAGCGTCGGCTGGATGTTGATCGCTGCGTCGGTGACGATGAGCAGCTTGTCGTAGGCCGGGATGTCCATGGCATAGACATGGCTGTGCGCAACGGGAACGATCTCGATACCGTCGAGCGAGACCTGTGCGGTCTCGGCGGCGGCGAAAAGGTCTATATCGTCTTGGCCGACGAGCGGGACGATAGAGGCGGTATCGCCGGGCTGAATCTGGTCGAAAGTCTTGTTGCGTAGAAAGTCATCTGTCGATCCATCACCCTATACAGGACAGTCTCACCCTCCGTTGACGCAGATCAAGTTTCATTGTGCGGAGCCGTCTAGAATGAGATCATGTTGGAACGGGAGACGGGAGTTCGTCATGTCCGCGGGCAACGCGATGAATGCAGAGCGAATTGCGGCGGCCTTCGTCCCAAGCATCGCCGATCCACTTCTTTTGACACGCTTCGGGATCGGAATGGCGATGTACTGGCATTGGCTGGGGACGACGTCACGTCTGCTTCAGGATCAGTGTGCTCATTTCCAGAACCTCGCCGAGTGCGACGATGCGTTGAAGATGCTGGTTTGCCAGACCGAGTTTGCCGAGAAATCCTTCGCTGCGAATCTTGAGGAATTACGCCGGGGTGTCATCACGATAACCGATATGGCCTGTGGGCGTATCGCCGGCGGTGGGGCGCTGCCGCAGTAGCGTTGTGCCTTCGGAGCAAACAGGCTTTCACGGGCGTTGAACTCTCGGAGCGGGCGGACAGGGAGAGCGGATATGGCGAACGATCATGACACCGGAGACTTCGCGCTGATCGACCGCTACTGGCGGGCGGCCAACTATCTTTCGGTAGGCCAGATCTACCTGATGGACAATCCGCTGCTGCGCGAGCCGCTGAAGGCGGAGCATGTGAAGCCGCGCCTTCTTGGGCACTGGGGCACGACGCCGGGCCTGAATTTCATCTATGCCCATCTCAACCGTATCATCCGGACGCGCGACGCCAATGTCCTCTATATCTGCGGCCCCGGCCACGGAGGGCCGGGCATGGTGGCCAGTACCTATCTGGAAGGCACCTATTCGGAAATCTATCCCGAAATCGGCGAGGACGAAGCGGGACTGAAGAAGCTCTTCCGGCAGTTTTCCTTCCCCGGCGGCATTCCGAGCCACGCGGCGCCGGAAACCCCCGGCTCCATCCATGAGGGCGGCGAGCTTGGCTATGCGCTGGTGCATGCCTATGGCGCGGCCTTCGACAATCCGGATCTCGTCGCCGCCTGCGTGGTGGGGGACGGTGAGGCCGAAACAGGCCCGCTCGCTGCGGCCTGGCATTCCAACAAGTTCCTCAGCCCCGTCAGCGACGGCACGGTGCTGCCGATCCTCCATCTCAACGGCTACAAGATCGCCAACCCGACCGTGCTGGCGCGCCTGCCGGACGAGGAGCTGGCCCATCTCTTCACCGGCTACGGCTACGAGCCGATCTTCGTGGAGGGCCACGAGCCGCAGGCCATGCACCGGGACATGGCAGCCGCGCTCGACGCCGCCTTCGACCGCATCGCGGCCATCCGGGCCGCGGCGAAGGGCGAACCCGCCCGCCGCCCGCACTGGCCGATGATCGTGCTGCGCAGCCCGAAGGGCTGGACGGGACCGAAAGAGGTGGATGGCAAAGTGGTCGAAAACCACTGGCGCTCGCATCAGGTGCCCGTCTCCGAGTGCCGCACGAACGCCGCCCACCGCGGCATCCTCGAAGCCTGGATGCGCAGCTACGATCCCGAAGATCTCTTTGATGCGGATGGCCGCCTGAAGCCGGAGCTGCGGGCGCTGGCGCCGACGGGTGCGCGGCGCATGGGCGCCAGTCCGCACGCCAATGGCGGCATCCTTCGCAAGGAATTGCGCACGCCCGACATCGCTGCCTATGCGGTCGCGGTGGAGCGGCCCGGCGCGGCCGAGGAGCAGGCGACGAAGGTACTCGGCGACTACCTGCGTGACGTAATCCGGCTGAACGCGGCGGAGCGCAACTTCCGCATCTTCGGACCGGACGAGACGGCCTCGAACCGGCTCGCCAGCGTCTTCGAGGCGACGGACCGTGTGTGGATGGCCGAGACGCTACCGACGGACGATCACCTCGCGCCGGAAGGCCGTGTCATGGAAGTGCTCAGCGAGCATCTGTGCCAGGGCTGGCTGGAGGGCTACCTGCTCACCGGCCGACACGGCTTCTTCTCCTGCTACGAGGCTTTCATCCACATCGTCGACTCGATGTTCAATCAGCATGCCAAATGGCTGAAGGTCGCGCGCGAACTGCCCTGGCGCAAGCCGGTTTCCTCGCTCAACTATCTGCTCACCTCCCATGTCTGGCGGCAGGACCACAACGGCTTTTCCCACCAGGATCCCGGTTTCATTGATCTCGTCGCCAACAAGGGATCGGACATTGTGCGCGTCTACCTGCCGCCGGATGCCAATACGCTTCTGTGGGTCGGCGACCATTGCCTTAAGACCTGGAACCGCATCAACGTCATCGTGGCCGGTAAGCAGCCGGCGCCGCAATGGCTAACGATGGACGAGGCGGCCTCCCATTGCGAGGCCGGGCTTGGCATCTGGGATTGGGCGGGCACGGAGGAGGGACTTGGGCCCGACATCGTGATGGCCTGCGCGGGCGACGTTCCCACTCTGGAGACGCTCGCCGCCGTCGATCTTTTGCGCCTGGCGCTGCCACACTTGCGCATCCGCGTCGTCAACGTCGTGGACCTGATGGCGTTGCAATCGCCGCAGCATCATCCGCACGGCGTTTTGGATGAGGATTTCGACCGGATATTTACCCGTGACCGGCCGGTCGTCTTCGCCCATCACGGCTATCCCTATCTCATTCACCGGCTGGTCTACAAACGCGCCAACCATACGAATTTCCACGTCAGAGGCTTCGTCGAGGAAGGCACCACGACCACGCCCTTCGACATGGCGGTGATGAACAAGCTCGACCGCTACCACCTCGCCATCGAGGCGATCCAACGCTTGCCGGCCCTTGCCGAGCGGAAACCGGATCTCGTCGCCGGGCTGAAGGCGAAGCTCGACGCGCATCATGCCTATGTACGCGAGCACGGCGAGGACATGCCAGAAATCCGCGACTGGAAATGGCCCTATGCGCGGCAATAGGCCGATCCGTGGGCGAAGCGACCCGTGAGGGGAGGGAACTATGCTGTCACTGAAATCGCTCGGCGGTGCGGGAACCGTCACCGGCTCGAAGCATCTGCTCACCCTCGGGGGACACCGCATCCTGATCGACTGCGGTCTTTTCCAGGGTCTGAAGAACCTGCGTGACCTCAACTGGACGCCCCTGCCAGTCTCGCCGCGTGATATCGATGCGGTGATCCTGACACATGCGCATCTCGATCATTGTGGATATCTGCCGCGTCTGGTGCGCGAGGGCTATCGTGGCAAAATCTACGCGACGTCCGCCACCCGCGATGTCGCCGAGCTGATCCTCATGGACAGCGGCCATCTGCAGGAAAAGGACGCGGAATTCCTCAACCGGCACAAGCTGTCGCGTCACCAACCGGCTCTCCCCCTCTACACGGTCCATGATGCGCAGAACGCCGTGGAGCACTTCTCGACCGTTGAATTCGACCAGACCGTGCGGCTTTCCAACGGAGCATGGTTCCGTTTCCACCGCGCGGGTCATATTCTCGGCGCTGCATGGGTGGAAATGGTCTGGGGTGGCCAGAGGATCGTCTTTTCCGGCGATATCGGCCGCTACGGCGATCCGCTGATGCCGGACCCCGCTCGGCCGGTCGAGGCGGACTACATCATGGTCGAATCCACCTACGGCAACCGCATTCACGACAAGACCGACCCGGAAAATGCCCTGCGGGCGGTCGTGGAGCGCACGATCAGACGTGGCGGAACGCTCGTCGTCCCGGCCTTCGCTGTCGGGCGCGCGCAGGAATTGCTCTATTATTTCTGGAGGCTGAAACAGGCAGGGGCTCTTGGAGACGTCCCCGTGTTCCTCGACAGCCCCATGGCCATCGATGCGACCGGGCTCATGGGCCGGCATCCCAGGGATCACCGGCTCGATCTCGAAAGCTGCAAGAGCGTGTTCGGCATCGCGCGCTACACGGACGACGTCGAGGCCTCGAAGGCGATCAGCTCAAGCCGCGTTCCGAAGATCGTCATTTCCGCCTCCGGCATGGCGACGGGCGGCCGTGTGCTGCATCATCTGAAAGCCTTCGCGCCCGATCCGCGCAATACGATCCTGCTTGCCGGCTTCCAGGCCGCCGGCACGCGGGGACGCTCGCTTCAGGACGGTGCGAAGGAACTGAAGATCCATGGCGTCTGGCTTCCGGTCAATGCGGAGGTCGCCCATCTCGACATGCTCTCGGCCCATGCCGATGCCGATGAGCTGATGCGCTGGCTTTCCGGTTCTCCGCACCCGCCGCGCAAGGTCTTCATCGTGCACGGGGAGGCCGAAGCCTCGGAAGCCTTGCGTGTGCGCATAGAGCGCGAGCTCGGTTGGGCGAGCGTCGTGCCGCGCCTCGACCAGGAATTCTCGCTGTGAGCCCTGCACCCGGGCTCAGGTGGAGCGAAGATCCTTGCGGATGAGGAAAAGCGTCGGATCGTCGGGGTAGGGGACGGTGACGAAACCCTGTTCCCGTTCGATAACCTCTTGGTTTTCCCGTCTTTCCAGCGATTCCAGAGTGCTGATGCCACGACTTTGTGCATAGCGGGCTGCGTGGCGCAGCATCTCCCAGCCGACACCCTGTGCCTGTCGTCGGCGCGCACGGAAATCGCCATCTCGGCCTTCGTCATCGACGGGTTGCAGGCCACCATCGCCGCCACGACAATCGCGCCGCTGCTGCCGGCGAAGGCGAGGAAGTGCTCGGTCGCGACATGATCGACCTGCGCCATGGCAAGCAAGCGTTCATGGCTCACCTCCCGCACACTGCCAAGGAACCGGAAGCGCAGGTCTTCCGGCGTCACATGCCGGAGGACGTCCGACAGCAGAGGCTCGTCCATCGCCCTGACCGGGATCGCCCGCACGGCGTCCGTCTCGATGACCACCTTGAGCGCTTTCGTATCGGCCGCGTGGGAGAAGGTCTTCCGTCCCGGACCTTTCGTAGACAAGCGCCATCATCTCATTCTCCTTGGCGGGTTCGCATGCGTTGCGGATGCAGGTGAGAATGAGCCTCTCCCCCGTGACAGGCTTTGACGCCGGCCAAAGCAACCTGTGGGTTGGAGGCGCAGTCTTTGGCTGTGTTTTCGAACGCCGGGAGACCCGCCATGACTGCCGCAGATGTTCACTCCGCCTCCAGCACCGCCGCCTCGGCGACAAAGCAAACCAAGCTGCATCTGGGCGCGCTGACGGCGCTCGTCATCGGTTCAATGGTGGGATTGGGCGTTTTCGGCCTGCCGCAGAATATGGCAGCAGGAGCCCGGCCGCTCGCCACATTGATCGGCTGGGCGATAACCGCCGTTGGCATGCTGGCATTCCTTTTCATCACAAATAGCACCGAGACTTGTAGACGCCGTCTTTCATAATTTTGAGGCAAGAAGAGCATCATCAGTACATCGGACCATAAGAGCCCTGCGGAATGCCGTCAGTTCCTTCATCGAGCTCTTCAAGCGAGCCGAATGCACCACCTATGTCAGGGCTGCGGGCCATGACCCGGATGTACCGTCATCATTCCGGCTGTGGAGCGTCTTCCTGCCCGTCGCTCCTGCGCCCGCCCTTGATCTTTTCTCTAAGAACCTGGAACACGACATAAAGGCCTGGAATGATAAAGATACCGACGGCCGCGGACATCAACATGCCACCGAACACGGACGTGCCGACAGCGCGCTGGGTCGCGGCGCCCGCGCCACCGGCCAGAACAAGAGGTAGAAGGCCGAGGATGAAGGCGAACGACGTCATCATGACCGCTCGAAATCGCAGATTTGCGCCCTCGATGGCTGCCTCGACGATGCCCTTACCACTTGCACGCTGCTCCATTGCGAACTCGACGATCAAGATCGCGTTCTTGGCTGCGAGCGCAATGAGGATAACGATGCCGACCTGCGCATACACGTTGTTGTCCAGACCGGTCAGTTTCAACGCCAACATAGCCCCGAACAAACCGGTGACGACCGAAAGAAGGACACCAAGCGGTATCGCCCAGCTTTCATAGAGCGCGACCAGGAACAGATAGGCAAAAACCACTGCGAGGATCAGGATTGGGCCGGTTTGACCGCTGGCCTGGATTTCCTGCAGTGCCGTTCCCGTCCATTCCAACTTATAACCTTCGGGAAGCGTGTCATTTGCCACTTGCTGCATCGCTGCGATGGCCTCTCCGGAGGAGTAGCCGTCGGCGGGCCCGCCGTTGATTACGACCGCCCGCTCGTTGTTGTAGCGCGTTATGAAAGCGGGAGCGGTAATCAATTTCGTATCGACAACAGCAGCCAGCGGCACGAGTGTGCCGCTGGTGCTGCGAACCCGTATCTCACCGATATCGCCGATATCCATTCGGGCCTGGGCATCGCCCTGGACCTTGAGCTGCCATGTCCGCCCAAACAGATTGACATCGTTGACATAGGTGCCGCCCAAGAGCGCGCCCGTTGTCGAGAAAAGGCTTGAAAGATCGACACCAAGAGTTTGCGCCCGCTCCCGATCAACGATCATCTTCAATTGCGGCGTATCAGCGCTGAAGGTCGTATAGACACCCGCCAGACGGCGATCCTCGTTGGCGTTTGCTACCGCTCCACGCGCCACGGCGGCAATCATTGCTGGATCTGCACCCGTCTGGCTGGCAATCAGGCCCTGGAAGCCAGAGCCCGTGCCAAGGCCTTGGATGGGTGGCAAGTTGAAGGCAAAGGCGACGCCATCCCCCTGGGTCGCTAGTTTCGCGTTAACGTCAGCAACGACGGCAAAGACCGATTGGGACGCGTCGGTTCGCTCTTCGAATGGCTTTAGCGTTGCAACGAAGAAGCTTCTGTTGGGAAGCACGACACCGTCGATCAACGAGAAGCCGGCAACGATGAACACATCCTGGACGGCTTCATTCTCCTGTAGCCGCTTCAGGACATCCTCGCTCGCTTTTGCAGTGCGCTCTACTGAGGCGTCGGCTGGAAGCTGCAATTCGCCCATGAAGGCACCCTGATCCTCGAGAGGCAGGAAGCCAGTAGGAATGTCCTTGGCTAGCCAACCCGTTCCATAGGCAAAGACCGCCAGGAGGGCGACTGCGAGGACAGCACGGCGGGTCAGCGGCCCGACCAAGGCAACATATCCGCCACGCATGCCTTCCACCGACCGGTTGAACAGTTTGAACAAGCCTTTAGGCTCACCCCTGTGCTTGAGGATGATCGAGCAGAGAGCGGGGGATAGGCTGAGGGCATTGATGGCGGAAATGACCATGGATACCGAAACGGCGACGGCAAACTGCTGGTAGAGTTGGCCGGTGATGCCAGGGATAAATGCAGTTGGCACGAACACCGACAGGAGTACCAGGGTGATGGCGATGATTGGCGCCGTAATCTCCTTCATCGCCTCTTCTGTCGCCTTGGCGGGTGACATTTCGGGATGCGCATCGAGTTTGTGTTCGACGGCTTCGACCACGACGATGGCGTCATCAACAACGATGCCGATTGCCAAGACGAGAGCCAGGAGCGAGATCGTGTTGAGTGAAAAGCCGAGTGCAAGCATGACTGCAAACGTACCGATCAGCGCTACGGGAACAGCAAGGATGGGGATCAGGGTCGCGCGGAAACTGCCCAAGAACACCAGCACGACGATGGCAACCAGCGCAAACGCTTCAAAGAGCGTGTGGATTACGCTCTCCATCATCTGTTCCACAAAGTAGGTCGAATCATAGGCGATCGTGACATCGACACCTGCTGGCAGACGCTCCTTGAGGTCTGCCAAAACGTCCTTGACCGCTTCTGCTGTGGCCACAGCATTTGCGCCCGGGGCCTGATAAATCCCAACGCCAGCCGAGGGCTTGCCGTTGAAGGTCGGCTCTGCATCTTCCGCCTTGGCGCCGAGTTCCACCCTCGCGACGTCCTTCAGCAGGATACGTGCACCCTCCGCGGCAGTCCGCACCACGACGTTCTCGATCTGCTCGATCGTATTAAGGCGACCGTCGGCCGTGAGATTGATCTGGAAGTTTGTGCCGGGGATTGCCGGATTGGCACCAATACGGCCAACGGCCGCCTGAACGTTTTGCGACCTGAGCGCCTGAACAACATCGAGGGCCGTTAGGTTCAAGCTCGAGAGCCGTGTGACGTCCAGCCATACACGCATCGAATAGTCGCGTGGCCCGAAAGCATATGCTTCACCGACACCCGGAACACGCGCGAGCGCATCAATAAGGTTGAGTTTGACGTAGTTCGAAAGAAAGAGCGCATTTCTTGAATCGTCAGGAGAGTAGACCGTAATGACCTGCAGCAGGCTCGTCGACCGCTTGTTTACGGTTACACCCAGGGCCTGGACTTCGGCAGGAAGAGCCGCAACGACCTGGTTTACACGGTTTGAGACATTGACCGTGTTCATGTCCGGGTCGGAGCCGACTTCAAAACTAACGGCGAGGCTATAGGTTCCGTCTGAGCCGGACGTGGATTGCATGTAGATCATCTTGTCCACGCCGTTGATGGCTGGCTCGACGACCTGGGCGACGGATTGCTCCAGCGAACTGGAGTCGGCGCCGGGATAGAACGCCGTGACTTGGACTTGGGGGGGAACGATATCGGGGAATTGCGCGACTGGCAGCGCCTTGTAGGCCATGGCGCCCGCGAGTGTGATAATCAGCGAGATGACAATAGCCATTCGCGGGCGGCGGATGAAGATGGAGGAAATCATGGCTCAGCTCCGTGGTTCGGATTGCTGAGGATTGACCTTCATACCATTGCGCACACGTTGCATGCCTTGCACGATAACGAGGTCGCCCTCCTTTAGCCCCTCCTTGACGACCGCCACGCCGTCGCGCTGCTGGCCGATCTCGATATAGCGGGTGGCCACGGTCTGGTTTTCGTCGACGACAAGCACGAAAGTTCCGGTCTGGTCGGCGGCAAGAGCAACCTGCGAGACCGTGAGGACCGGGGCGTCGGTTGGTTGTTCCATCAGGACACGGATCGTCTGCCCATCGACAAGCAGCCGATCCGGATTGGCGAACACCGCGCGAATGACCTGACTGTCCGTGTTTGAATCGACGGTGTTATCGATGTAGTCGACCGAGCCCAGTTGGTCATAAACGCTGCCATCGGCCAGTTTCAGGCGTATTGCCGGCTGCTTGTTGAACTCCGCCTTCCTGTATTCCAGGATTTCCCGCTGGCTGGGTGCAAACACTGCCCACACCTTGTCGTCCTTGACGATGGTCGTCAGAGCGCCGGAGGCCGGTGAAACGATATTGCCTTCCGTAATCGCCGTCCGACCGGCCCTTCCGCTTATGGGCGCCGTGATTTTCGTGTAGCCGAGTGTGATTTCCGCGATCCGCAACGCTGCGGCGGCGATCTGCACTGCCGATTGTGCCTGCGCCAGTTCGGCCTTGCGGGCGTCCGCCGCCGCCTGGGTTCCTGTACTGGATCTCAAGAGATCTTGCGCCCGCTTGTCGCTCACAGCAGCAAACTGAGCTGTGGATTCCGCGCTTGCCAATTGCGCACGCTTTGCATCGACCTCTGCCTGGAAAGGGGCCGGATCAATTTCATAGAGCAATTGCTCCGGTGCCACATCTTCGCCCTCCTTGAACTTCGGAGGGAGCAACGTTCCGGTGATGCGAGCTTGTATCTCTACCCGCTCAATCGCCTGGATGCGCCCGATAAACTCGCTCGTATTTGCAACATCTCGTTTCTCGACCTTTTCGACAAGAACCGTTGGCTCTGTTTTCGTATCCTGCGGAAGGCCCAAACTCGTAGAGAGAAACAAAAAGGTTGTTGTCAGGAGTGTTGCCTGCAAGGCCTTCATCTTGTGCGAAAGTTTGGTCATGTTCCCCTCCCAACCTACGCTCTACACAGTGTCGTTTCTCTCCTTGAGATACTTGTGCAATACCCTTCATAAGGCAAGGCTAAATCGAAATCTTCCGCAATGGCGATGGTCACACGAATCGGTTCACCCGACTTTCGTCTCGGTTTTGACTTTTCAGTACCAATCGAACATCTACCGGACGACGACGCGGGCGCCAGGCCTTACGCGATCATGCAAATCTATGATGTCATGTGCCAGGAGGCGGATGCAACCAGCTGAAACGGCTTTGCCAATCGATGACGGCGCATTCGTGCCGTGGATACGATAGTAGGTATCCTGGCCGTCCTTGTGAATGTAAAGCGCTCGGGCTCCCATAGGGTTGTTCGGTCCGCCTTCCACGCCATTCCTGAAACGGCCGTAGTGTTCCGGATTGCGTTTGATCATGTTGGCGGTTGGCGTCCACCGCGGCCAGGCACGCTTGTGCGCGATCGTTGCGGTGCCATGGAAGCTACGGCTTGCAGGTCCCACGCCAACCGCATACCGCATGGCCCTGCCTCCGGGTAGAACGTAGTAAAGAAAGCGCGCGCCCTGATCGACGATTACCGTTCCCGGCGGCTCGTCTGTCGAGTAGGACACCGCCTGCCGCACATGTTCTGGATTTAGGCGTTTCGTGTCCACAGCAGGGATCCGGAAGCCACGGTCGATCCTCTCGCTATACATTGAAGCCAGCTCAGTGTCCGCGCTGGTATTCTTGGTAGCACTCGTTGTCGCTTCCAAATCCACGGATTGAATTTTGGAGATCAATATCGGTTTGTATGAAATATCAGACGCTGATCGTGTGGCGTCACAACCAAAAAGTGAAATTAATCCCGCGAATTGGCAGGTCAATGCGATAGTTCTGATATTCAATCTTCCGACTCCGAGTTGATCGTCTACACAACCTCCCAAGGCTATTCATAAAAAATAGGCAGAGAAATCATCCTTATAGAGTGAAAAAACCTTGGAATATTTCTGTTTCGCTCGGTTCATGTTGCATTGCCGCAACGCTTCCGTTTGGGGGAGAGGCCTGAATAGATGGCGTGGTTGCCGCCCTACCCACCCGGCACGTTCTGTCAGAGGATGGTCGGGTTAAATCCAGCGGGTGGAAGGATGGCAGCATGACATACGACACGATGATTGGGGTCGATCTGGCGAAGAACGTTTTCCAGGTTCATGGAGCTTTGCTTTCCGGAGAGGTGAAGTTCCGGCGGAAGCTATCCCGGCAGCATTTTCGTAGATTTATGGCCGGGCAAGACGCTGCGATCGTCGTGATGGAGGCATGCGGGAGCGCTCATTACTGGTCACGCGAGATGACAAAACTCGGCCATGAAGTACGGCTGATAGCGCCACAGTACGTTCGTCCATTCGTGAAGCGTCAGAAGAACGATGCCGCGGATGCCGAAGCGATTGTTACTGCCGCACAGCGACCTGAGATGCGCTTCGTTACGCCGAAATTGGAGGAGCAGCAGGCACAGGCGCTGCTTTTTCGCGGGAGAGAACGACTTGTACGTCAGCGTACCGAGCTGGTGAACGCACTGCGATCAGTCCTCTACGAGTTTGGGTATCCGATTCCTCCCGGCATTGTGCAGCTTACGCGGATCGAGGCGATGGTCGAGGCTGAGAACAGCGATCTGCCGGAACTGGTTCGTGACGAATGCCGCGATATTCTGCTGCAGATCGCCGAGAAGACGCAACGGATCGAAGCGAAGGCACAACAAATCAGCGCTCTGGCAAAGATTACGGATACAGCACGCCGTTTACAAACAATGCCGGGCGTTGGACCAATGAGCGCGCTGGCCGTTGAAGCGTTTGCTCCACCCATGGAAAGCTTTCGGCGTGGGCGAGACTTTGCGGCCTGGCTGGGTCTGGTGCCGCGCCAGCATTCGTCGGGAGGAAAGGAGCGGCTCGGACGAATATCAAAGGCCGGACAAGCCGATATACGCCGGCTCTTGATCATGGGAGCAATGTCGCGTCTGAACTGGCTCGGGCGGAAGACGATACCGGAGAGGTCCTGGCTATCTGGAATGTTGGCCCGGAAACCCAGAATGCTTGTGGCCATCGCCCTTGCAAACAAAATGGCCAGAGCGATCTGGGCCATGCTGACAACAGGCAAGGATTATCAAAATCCGGCACAGACTGCCGCTGCATGACAGAGGTGTGGCGTAAGGCAGTTTAACGTCGGTGACGGAGGTGTGAGAAAGTCGACGCCCCATATGGGCAAAATGATCGAACAGATCTGGATCAGGAAAACCAGTTCGGGGCATAGAGCCCTTCAGCTCGCTGAATAGATTTGGACCTGATCCGCTGATCACCATATCGGCCAGCGGCTTCCGAAGTACCGCATTTAAAGGCCTGACAGAAGACCGCACTCGATCACACCTAATGGGTCAGAAACTTCTTGCATTACGGGCGGCAACCACAGAAGTCTCTCGGGATAAATCCGCAAGCTGACAGGCCGGTTCGCAAACGATGCAGGCACGCTATAGCGGTTCCGCTCGAA
>NZ_SHMI01000036.1:0-35828 GCF_004284735.1 Shinella sp. JR1-6
TTATGCGGGTTCGAGACGAGGGTTCACGATCCGTTCGACCTTAGCGCAGGATTTTGAACAGATCTTGTTCCGACCCCAAATTCGGGGGTCTCCTACGTTATCCGCGGAGATGATGACGTGAATTTTTTAGGTATAGAAAGCATTCAGATTTCAGCATCCGAAATGAAAGCCATTCTCGCAAATGGAGATGCCACCACCATTTCAGGTGAGGCTTCACTTCACGATGCTGCACGCATTTCATTTTCATCAGGTACCACGGGCCAACAAAAGCGTGTGCTGATGTCTCACGCAACAATCGTTTCTCGGATGAAAAGCGGCATTTTCGGTTCAGCTATGAGAGCTGACCAAAGAGTTTATTGCGAATTACCGACCGGAACATTTGGCGGCTTTGGCGTACCAATTCGCACGTGGTATATGGGGGGAAGCATCCTGCTTAGTAGACCGTCATTTACCGCTCTGGACCGGGAGAAGCCGTTGACAATTGTCACGACACCGGCTGATTTACACGCTGTGCTTCTCAAGCTTCCACCGGATCACGCACCCTTTGAGAACCTCACAGTGGTGGTAGGTGGAGCAGTACTTCCTTCTGAGGTGGCCCGCCACGCAAAGGCGCGCTTAACCAAAAACATCGTACTGACATATGGATCCACCGAAACAACAACCGTTGCTATGGCGAGCATCCATCAGAAGGATCGGTACCCTGATCTGACGGGCTTTGTTCTACCCTGGATTCGAGTTGAAGTCGTCGACAGCGATGGAAACCCACTGCCAATTGGCTCGACCGGCCTCGTGCGGATTCAATGTGAAGGAATGGCATCTTCCTACCTCGATGACGAAGCTGCGACTGAAATGGCTTTCAGAGATGGGTGGTTCTATCCCGGTGATCGCGGGCGTTTGGATACGCATGGCGGCCTCTATATTTCGGGGAGAGCCGACAATACAATTAACATAAATGGACATAAGGTATCGGCGGAACAAATGGAGCTCGTTGTTGCCCGTTTGCCCGGTGTTATCGATGTGGCAGTTACGACGTCGTCGGTGACATTTGGAAGCTTGACCGCCGTCATTCTTGTCGTCACGGGAGATGGCTACAGTGAGAAACGGATTCGCCAAGCAGTCGAGAACGAATTCAAGTTTCGAAATTTTTACGTACAGGCGGCCCGTAAGATCCCGCGCAACGAACTCGGCAAGATCGAGAGGCATAAACTCGCTCTCCTCATCGACCCGCGCCGCCTCCCTTCTGCGAAGATTCCTGCCTATAGGAACCTCCGCAGAGGGAAATGAGGGCCTATTCGAGACTGAAACCCAGGTCCTTGATGCATTTCTCCGCGCCCGGGTGGAAACGCGCGGGCGCATTCGCCTGTTTCTGCCGTTCCAGCTTGACGCCCTTGGCTGCAGGATGGATTCCGGAAAACTCATCCAGATGTCCCAGCAGTGCCGCGCAAACCGCTTGCGCGTCTACGTCGGACATCGATGAGCCGACGAGCAAGAGGTTCCAGACGCCGAGGGTGTCGATCGGCGCGGAAATATCGTCGCCATAGGCGCCGGCCGGGACAACCTGCTTGCTATAGAGCCCCTTGCCATGGGTCTCGTTGAGCTTTGTGGCCAGTTCCGCGGTGGGAATGATGTTCAGGTCAATTCCGGGCGCCGCCGCCAGATCGGCGATCGCAGCGGCGGGAACGCCGCCCGAAAACACGACGGCATCGACTTTCCCGTCGCGAAGAGCATTGATCGCATCATTGGTGGCAAGCGTGGCGCGCTGTATGTCCGTGTTCGGATCCAAGCCGGCAGCCGTCAGGATACGGTTGGACAAGACCTCGAAGCCGCTCCCCGGTGTTCCCGTGGCGACCCGCTTCCCCTTGAGGTCGGAAACCTGTGCGATACCCGAAGACTTCATGGTAAGGATCTGCACGACATTGGGATACAGCGCGGCGAGTGTCGCGATCTTGGCGGGAGCATCCTTAAAGGGACCCGCCCCGCTGACGGCCTGTTGTACGATATCGGCGCTGGCAAACCCGAGATAGCTGCTGTCGCCGCCCACCAGTTTGACATTATCGATCGAGCCGCTTGTCGCCTCGGCGGTGGCCTGCGCCTTGTCGACATACTTGGTGATCAGATTGGCGACGCCCCCTCCCAACGGATAATAAACGCCCCCTGTCGGCCCTGATGCTACCGAGAAGAATTTGCTTTCCGCCATTGCCGGTGCGTGCAAGGCGAAGCCCGAGAATAGTGCGACCAGGCCGGTTGCGAGCGTTCGTCTCATAGATGTCCCCCTTAGAGATTCTGTTCGGTGATCACTTTGCTGCGTGTGCGGTTGGCATAGTTCAAGACGAGCATTGCCGACGTCAGCAGAAAGCCGAGGACTTCAATACTTGTCGATGTCAGATCGATCCTAAAAGCGAGCGTCGCCGGAAACATAAGGAGGAGGCCGGCCACCAGCAAGCCGAAACGCTCGATCCCGTGGAAAGGGGCAAAGGCGCGCGGGCAAAGGGAGAGGACCAGCGCCGTGTTCCCCAAAAAATAGATCAAGACAGAGGAGACGGTGGCCCAGAAAGAGGCTTCGCCGGCAAGGAGCAGTGAACGACCCGCAGGCTCTAGGATGAAGGCGAAGGGCAGCACGAACATCGGTGCGGTGAAACGCCATGCCTGCAATGTCGTTTGCAGCGGACTTGCACCGGTAATGGCTGCCGCGGCAAAAGGTGCCAAGGCCGTGGGCGGCGAAACTTCCGACAGCACCGCAAGATAGAAGATGAACATATGCGCCGCGATGGGAGTGACCCCCAGTGCAACCAGCGCCGGCGCAACCACGATGGCGCAGATAATATACGATCCGGTGATCGGTACAGCCAGCCCCACTGTCCACACCGCCAGTGCGGCCAGAAGCGAAGCCAGCAGCAGGTCATTGCCAGCCAGGTGAATGACGATGCCACTGAGTTTGAGCCCCAGGCCCGTCAGCGTTATGACGCCAACGATGAGGCCGGCGCAGGCGCAAATCGCCGCGACCGGAACGACGCTCATGACGCCGTCGTGCAACGCCCGCAGGATGTCGGGCGGCCTTGCCCCGTTCCGTGGCCTTGATATCCATAACAGGATTGCCGTGGCGATCGAGAAGACAGCCGCAGTTTCCGGTGAAAAACCGACAGCCAGAAAAACCATGATAGAGCCGGCTGCCACAAGATGAGAGGCGGTCTCCAACGCTCCGAGGCGCGGCAAAGGAGCAGTAATGTCGCCTTCATTCATGGAAGGCGCATTGAATTCCGCAACCAGATAGAGGGACACATAATACAATACGGTCGGTATCAGAACCATCCGCAGCACTTCCACATAGGAAATTGCCAGCACCTCGGCGAGCAGGAAAGCTGCTGATCCCAGCACGGGAGGCGAGATCACCGCACCTAGGCCCGCGGCGGCGAGGAGGCCACCGGATTGACTGGCACTGTAGCCGCGACGGGCGAGCAGGGGATGCCCGACATTGCCGATCATGACCGTCGTTGCGACCGCCGAGCCGGAGGGTCCCCCTAGCAGAAAGGAGGAAAGAACAACCGTACCCACTGCGCTGTGACGGGATGAGCCGAAGGCCCGCCCGGACAGTCGAACGAAGGCTTCCGCGGCTCCCGATCGATCGAGCACCGCACCATAGACTGTGAAAAGGACAATCAAGGTCGCAGAAACGGCGACCGGCGTGCCGAATATTCCCTCGCTGCTTATGAAAAGATGGCCGACGAGGCGGTTCAGATCGTATCCGCGATGGGCCCAAGGCTCAGGCAGAGAGCGGCCAAACAGAGCGTACAGAATGAATGCAAGGGATATGATCGGCATGGCCCACCCCGTCGTGCGCCTGGCCGCCTCGAGCACAAGTGCGATCGTAGCGACGCCGATCAATAACGCGAGGGGCTGCGGGTGGGTGATCTGCGAGAGAAATTCATCGCCGTTGATGACGGTTACCGTGAAGGTTAGCGCACAGGCGATTGCCAGGCTGTAGCCGATAAGTTTAGCGGCCGGCGTTCGGCCGCGGGCAGCCGCGGCTAGAAAGGCGATGAAAAGGACGAGGCCGAGATGAAGCTGCCGGTATGCATAGGTCGGCACGATCGGAAGATCTCGCAATGGCCCGATGCCGGCGAGTGTCCCGTAAAGATGGAACAGCGCCACGAGCGCGCCGACGCTGATCAGGGCTGGAACAGTTGCCGGCCCCCGCGCTGCCAATTCCGGATTTTGCGCCATGAAGATTATCTCGCGCCACGTCGGCTCTATTTGCTACTTCCCCACTTAAAAACTTCAAGGGCTTTAGGCAGCAAATAGTCACGCGGCCTTGGCCGCTCCAATAGAAAGAAATGCAGAGCCGCGGCCGCCGAACGCCATCAGACCCATTCTCCAACGTGCATCAGGCCAAGCCTAACGAGTTGGTCTGTGCCTTCATATTTTGCGCTGACACCTTCGAGATAAAGAGCGGTGCGGATGTTTTCCTTGTAGCGCTTGTATTCCCGGCTGCCGCCATAATGCTGGCGACGAGCCATTTCCTCCTCGACCTTCTCTCGAAGGGACGAGACGAACTTGAAGTGGAAGAGGGCGCCGGAGACGGGAATGCCGGTCTTCATGGATGTCTTGTTGAGCGGCCAGGGCCACATGAGATGTGCCGAGCTTTGGTAGCGATAGTGTTTTTGCCACCAGACGAGCGGCATTTTGTTGAGGGCAGGGGCTTCCTTCGGCGTATCGCGGTTGAAGGCGCGCAGCCTTGGGCCGCCCTGCACGAAGGTTCCCGACATGTAGTTCGACCTTTGGACATAGCCGTCGCGGTCGAAATAGGGGCAGAGGCTGAAAGGATCAGCACCCGGTGCCATGACCGTCGCGTCGATCGGCCGGTCGCTATAGGCATCGAGCATCAGCACATGCAGGCATGGTCGGCCGATCTCCTTCAGGTGCTGGCCGAGGCCCTTGAGCGTGCGGGTTTCCATATGGGGATAGACGAGAAACTCGTCCGGATCGACAGTCACGCAGAGCTTGCCCGTCCCATGCTTCTGGAGAAGATAGTTGCACCAGTAGATGCCGAAGCCGGCCTTCTTGTATCCTTTGTCGGTATGCCAGACCGAAACGTCGGTCTTGTCCGCGCTCCATTCCCGAAACCCGTCCGTGGAGCCATTATCGACGAAGACGAAGTGATCGACGCCCAATTCCTTGTAATAGCGATAGAAAAAATCGATCCTGTGCATCTCATTGCGGATGCAGCTGAAAAGAATGCAGGCGTCGCTCTTGCCAAGACGGTTCTGCACGCAGCGTAACTGGTTGCCGAAGCGCAGATTCTGCCAGCGCGAGAGGATGAAATTATAGGCGCGGCTGCTGACCAGACGATGCTTGAGTTTTCTAGTCATGCCGTATCGCAAGTCCTTCGGCTTCCTCGGCAAAGGATGGGGCAAGCTTTCGCCAGTCCTGCCCGGTAAAGGTCTCGGCAATTCTGTCGAAGGATTTCAGCAAGGGCTCCACCCGTCCGCCATGCAGGAATTGCAGCGACGCCTTCCAGTCGGGATCGGGTGGCGCGCCCGCCTCTGAAAACACCAGGCCTGCCCCGTTTGTCGGGCCGAATAGCTTTCGTTCCATCGCAGCCACATGTTTCTGGCCGAAATGCCGCACAGCCGCCTCTTCCGTGCGCCGCAGGCGATCGAACCGGTGACCCGCCGCATTGATGGCGACCCGTTGCTGCTCCGGCAGGGCCAGATACCAGAACAAGAAGCGCCAGGCCGGCCATCGGCCGCCCGGGAGAAGCGGGATTGCGACGAGGGCCTTCTCGTTTTCGAAGACAAGCCTCTCCAGGGTGGGATCGTCCCCCGGGCACAATTCGAAGACGGGCAGGCCGGTGCAACGGGACAGGATCCGGGATAGATAGAGCGCCCGATCATAGTCGCGAAGCCTGATCTCGTTGGATTGAAGCCCGTGGAAGTCGGATTGCCCCGGCTGGAATTCGGCCCGCTCGGCATGGAAAAGACGCCCCAGCACGGTAAGGCCGCTCGAAGCACGAAGGATTTCGGCGGCGAACCGCGTCAATTGCGGTGGCCCATAGAGGACGGCGCTCGGCTGGTGCATCGTTTCAAGGTTTTTTGGCCAGTTTCGAATACCCGAATTGGGTTCGAACATCCGGCCATACGATGGGCTGGCCTCTGCGCGCGGCGGCATCCGCGTCCGGGCGGGCGGCACGGTCAGGATCGGCCGATCGGGCGGGCGGGGCAAACCTGCCCGCGCCGACAGCGCAGCGCGGCAATCCTCTGCCGATTGCGCGACCTTTCGCGCAAAGAAATGCGGCTGTTGCTGAAGCCAGGCGAGATGGTCGTTGTAA
Organism: Shinella sp. JR1-6; assembly: GCF_004284735.1. Classification (NCBI taxonomy): domain Bacteria; kingdom Pseudomonadati; phylum Pseudomonadota; class Alphaproteobacteria; order Hyphomicrobiales; family Rhizobiaceae; genus Shinella; species Shinella sp. JR1-6. The sequence goes on from NZ_SHMI01000036.1 coordinate 6,326, forward strand.
AAGACGATCGGCTTGCCATGGATATTGAACGTATAGAGGGTCGGGATATAGCCGGGTGCGACTGCGCCCCCGAGCGCGTGAACGATCGTCTGGAAGAAGGTTTCGTCCGGTATCCAGACCTGCCGGTAGAAACGGTAGGCGGCGGGATGTTCCGTCACCCAGCGCAGGACGCCGGCGATCGTTTCCCGCCGCAGGCACCACCATTGCGAGCCATAGCGTGGCGTCAATCCGGCAGGAACTTTCCGCTTGATCCCCAACTTGCGCTGAAAGCGGACGCTCGCTTCGAAGAGCCCCCGCTGGCGGGTGAAGCTGAAGGGATGGCGCAGCATATAGCGCTCCTGCCGCAGGCCGCCCGTCATCCAGCGCTCGTCGTGGCTTTCGATGAAGTCGATCGCGCCGTTGTGATCGAGGAACTGCCTGAGTTCGACGATCGGCCGAATCGGCCAGCAGGAGCAGCTGACCAGATAGGCATGCGTATAGTCCTTTCCGGATGCCGTAAGCAGGTTAAGGGCGCGCACCGTTCCGTCGACGAGGCCGAATTGCCCCCAACCGCATCGAACCCTGTCCTCAACGAGGAGAACCCGCGCAAGCGCACCATAGCGTTTCTTCAGTGCAGCAAAATCCGCTTCCGATGAATTGCGGTCGTAGTGGACGGCGACCAGGCATTCACCATCGGCCTTCAGCAGCATGTCGATCGACTCCCCGACGATGCCCGCCGGCTCATGGGCTATCAAGACGAACGCTAAAATGGCCATATTCCGCCTATCTCCTTGCGGTTGCTAGGTAGAGCTTCGCCAACCCGGCAGTCAACTGTCGCCTTTCCCTGCCAGATGTGTTCAGATCAATCCTTCTCATCAGGACAATCCATTGCGAAACGTTTCCTTTCTCCCGGCCACCCTTCTTCCCTTCCTCCTCACCGCGCCCGCTCTGGCAGTCGAGCTCGGCCTGCCGGCGCAATGCGAACTCGGTAAGACGTGCTTTATGCAGCAATACCCCGACATGGACGCGGGTTCGGGCACAGCCGACCCTCTATGCGGCAGCCAGTCCTATGACGGGCACAAGGGAACCGATTTGCGCATCCTCTCCCTGAAGGACATGAAGAAGGGTTATGCCGTCATCGCCGTCGCTGACGGCAAAGTGCTGCGCGTCAGAGACGGTGAGACGGACCGCCTCGTCGAAACTGAAGAAGACAGAGCCAGAATTTCTGGAAAAGAATGCGGCAACGGCTTGGTCATGGAGCTGGAGGATGGCTACGAAGTCCAGTACTGCCATCTTAAGAAAGGGAGTCTCGCCGTCAAACCGGGAACCGACGTGCGTAAAGGCGAGCGCCTCGGAGATGTCGGCTCCTCTGGCCTCGCCCAGTTCCCTCATGTCCACATCACCGTTTCCCATAACGGTGAAACCCTCGATCCCCTGACGGGACGTAAACTTTCGGAAGGCTGCACTGCAGCAACGGAACAAACGGCTTCCCTTTTTCCTCGTGACATCGTCGAAAAACTCGACCTGACGAAACCGGAAATCCTAGCCTCGGGCCTCGCCGGAAACCCGGTCGACCATCAGGCCCTGGTCATCGAGGGACCGCCAGCGCAGGTCCTTTCAAGTGACAAGCTGTTTGTAGCCTGGGTCTGGCTTGCGAACCTCAAGAAGGGAAATACGATCAAGCTCGTCCTAACGGATGATCGGAAGAACATTGTCATAGATCATACAAGCAAGCCAATAGACCGGGACAAGGCCATATTCTCCGCCTTTGCCGGCAAGAAGCGGGCGCTTCCCGCCGGCCGCTACGAACTGGATGTCTCCGTTCTGCAGGACGGTACAGATGTAAGACGTACCAGTTCCAGCATTGTCGTGGAATGACGTACCTACCAAAACCCATTCGTGAAGCGCTGCGATGCTGCTAGGGTCCGCTCGGCAAAAGGATGAACGATGTTCGTGAGATGGTTCCCCTCCTTGGACCAGGGTCTAGAGGCCATGGTCAGTCGCTATGCGACCGCAAAATCAATCCGGAACGAGGTTCCGCGCTTCAGATCACACAATGCGCGGATGCTCTTCCTCGCTAAGGAAAGTCTGAAAGGATCCTTCTTCAAGGACCTCTCGGATGAAATCAGGCGCGATGGTCATGCCAGACTTAAAAATCGGCGTTCTATTGTGGAGTTTGCCTGGCTCATGTTCTTCCTGAAGGACTGGAAACGGTTGGCCGCCGTCATTCAGGAAAAGGCCCCTCATCATCACTTTCCAGCCCATATGGCGGACCTCTATTTCCTTGCCACCTATCGGTTGAACTGGGAAACCATTGCGCAAGGGGTCGATTCCGATGGCTTCAGGGATCGGGTGTCGGAAGCGATCGACCTCATCCGAAGCCATTGGCCGGCAGAGCAACACCGGGCAAACCTGTTCTCCGCTCTCTTACAAAACTCCCTCGGGGAGCGTCATGACGCGAGGGAGCGAATCATCCGCTTCTCTACAGGGTTGGACCTTATCCCACCGCTGGCGGCCGCCAAAGCGGCCTTGCCGAAGCCCACTCGGGATACAACCCCCTGGCTCTTGAAAATCAAGCCTTCAAGCGGGAAGAAAGCAACCCTCCTTTCCGTCGATCAAGCCTATTACGAACGTTATGCGGCGCCATTCCTCGCAATTCATAACGCGACGAACCCGGATCGCTGTGTCCATTTCCATTGTGTCGGCTTCGATCCGTGCATGGTCGACAGCGTGAAGATCGATGAAACGGTCGGCTTTACGGTCGACCGGACCGACGTCTCCGGCCTCAGCCAACGGGATCGCCAAGGTTATTACGCCTGTGCACGGTTGATGCATGCCGTCGCTTATCTCGATGTCTACGAGGATATTCTGATATCCGACGCCGATGGGTCCGTGGAACTGTCGGCAAGCGAGGTGCTAGCAAATTTGCCCGGGGCGGACGTCGTCATCAAGTCCAAAATCCTGCGGCCGGGGCACGCCGTCTTCAACCTGCCTTGGGCATCCGTTCCGGCGGCGGCGAACATGATCCGCCGAAGCGCCGGCGGCAGACTTTTTGCGCAATACCTGCGCGACTATCTTTCAGAAATCCTGGCATCGGCCCGCCGAAAAGAGCGACCGATGTGGTTCGCCGATCAATGTGCACTGTTCTATGCCTATGTGGATCTGGAGGATCAGATCGTATTCCGAAACTGCGATAAGATCCTGTATAATCAGGGACGGAACTGGGCGCTTCTCTCAGGTGAAACCGCTAAACAGAAACACATCGAAAAAGCCTTACAGGAACGCAATCTTGGAAATCGACGATGAACGGCCTGGCCCGAGCTAAGGTGAAACCAACCGCTTGGCTGTTCTGTTGACGGCGTCTCTCCAGTTAGCAAGCCGTATACCGTGAACCGTTTCCAGTTTGCCGCAATCGAGCTGTGAATTGGCGGGGCGGTGTGCGGGCGTCGGATAGGCTGAGGACGGTATCCGTCCGACAGCGGCCGAAGGGCCGCCCCGCTTGGTGGAGGCAGCGAATATTTCCGTCGCGAAATCCGCCCAGCTTGCCGAACCCGAGCCCGTCATGTGGAAGATCCCGCGAAGCTGCGGGGCGTCGCTGTCGAGGAGATTGCCGGCGGCCGCCAGGATTCCATCGGCGATGTCGAGCGCCGAGGTGGGATTGCCGCGCTGATCGTCCACCACATTGATCTGATCGCGGCTCTCCGCGAGCGTGAGCATGGTCTTCAGGAAGTTCCTGCCGAAAGGACTATAGACCCAGGCCGTGCGCAGAATGACGTGATTGTCCGTCGCCTCCGCCACGGCGCGCTCGCCGGCGAGTTTCGTTCGGCCGTAAGCGCTCGACGGCCCAACCGGATCCGTTTCCAGATAAGGCCCGGACTTTTCGCCATCAAACACATAATCCGTGGAAAGGTGGATGACCGGAATACCGAGGCCAGCCGCAACGCCGGCGATACGCCCAGGGGCAATGGCATTGATAGCGTGGGCCTCCGCCTCCTCGGTCTCCGCACGGTCCACCGCCGTATAGGCGGCTGCGGAAACGATGATATCGGGCTGCGCCAGCCGGAAGGCCACACCAACCCCATCCGGATTGCGAAGGTCGATTTCGGGGCGACCCAGCGCCACGATCTCAAAGCGATCGTTCAAGGCTCCGCGCTCCAAGAGGGAGCGAACGACCTGGCCTTCGCGGCCCGTCACCACCATGCGTTTGCGCTTACCGTCCATTTCGCTTCACACGTCGGTTTTTTGCGCATGGCCGGGCAGGCCAAGCCGCGCGCCGGAATAACGCTCGCGCAGGGGCCCCCACCACCATTCATTGTCGAGATACCAGCGCACTGTCTTTTCGATGCCAGTCTCAAACGTCTCCTCAGCCCGCCAACCCAGCTCCGTTTCAAGCTTCGTCGCATCGATCGCATAGCGGGCGTCATGGCCCGGCCGGTCCGTCACATAGGTGATGAGGTCGCGATGCAGCGTTGCGCGCGGGCGAAAACCATCCATCAGGCCGCAGATCCGCGTCACCACGTCGATGTTGCGCCGCTCGTTACGGCCGCCGACATTGTAGGTCTCTCCGATCCGGCCGCGCTCTGCGATGATGTCGAGGGCGAGGGCGTGGTCCTCGACATAAAGCCAGTCCCGCACATTCGCGCCGTTGCCATAGACCGGCAGCGGCTTGCCCTCCATGGCGTTGAGGATGACAAGCGGGATCAGTTTTTCCGGGAAATGGTAAGGGCCGTAATTGTTGGAGCAGTTGGAGACGATCACCGGCAGGCCATAGGTGCGTTCCCACGCTTTGACGAGATGGTCAGAGGCCGCCTTGGAGGCCGAATAGGGCGAACTTGGATCATAGGCCGTCGTTTCGCGGAAAAGGCCTTCTTCACCGAGCGATCCATAAACCTCGTCCGTCGAGACATGCAGAAAGCGGAAAGCCTGCTTTCGTTCACCCTCCATAGCGCTCCAGTAGGCCCTGGCGCATTCCAGAAGCGTGAAGGTGCCGAGGATGTTGGTGTTGATGAAGTCCTGCGCCCCGTTGATCGAACGGTCGACATGGCTTTCGGCAGCGAGATGCATGACCCGGTCGGGCTGGAAATCCACAAGTGTTCGCGACAGGGTTTCGCCATCACAGATATCGGCGCGCAGGAAACGATAGTTGGGCGCCCCGCGAACAGCCTGCAAAGACGTCTCCGTGCCGGCATAGGTAAGCTTGTCGACGTTCAGGACCTCGTAGCGCTTTTCCAGAACGAGATGCCGGACGACGGCCGATCCAATGAAGCCGGCTCCGCCGGTGACGAGTACGCGCATGCGAGCTTTCCTGTCCGCTTCCCCTGAAGTGCGAGGCTTCACCTTTAACCGAAGGGGAAGTTTCAGGGCAAGGACAGGCCGGTACCTTTGGATCTGCACAAGTGTTGCAACGCGGCCCTCATCCATGCGAGGTTCGGCGCGATTTTCCGTTGGTGACTGGTCTATCCTACATGGCGTTCAAAGGCATCATTCTGGCGGGGGGAAGCGGCACGCGCCTTTATCCCCTCACCATCGCGGTTTCGAAGCAGATCCTGCCGATCTACGACAAACCAATGATCTACTATCCGCTCAGCGTGCTCATGCTGGCGGGCATCCGCGAGATCCTCATCATCTCCACGCCGCGCGACCTGCCGCTGTTCCAGGAGCTGCTCGGCGACGGATCGGATTTCGGCATCGAACTTTCCTACGCCGTGCAGCCCCAGCCGAACGGGCTCGCCGAAGCCTTCATCATCGGCCGGGAGTTCATCGGCTCCTCCTCGGTCGCCATGGTTCTCGGCGACAACATCTTCTTCGGCGACGGGCTTTCGGACCTCTGCCGACAGGCGGCAGCGCGCGAAAGCGGCGCGTCCGTCTTCGCCTATTACGTCAACGACCCGCAGCGTTACGGCGTGGTGGAGTTCGACGCCGGCGGCACGGCGTTGTCCATCGAGGAAAAGCCCGTCGTCCCGAAATCGAGCTGGGCTGTGACCGGCCTCTATTTCTATGACAACGACGTCGTCGATATCGCCGCTTCCATCAGCCCGTCCGCCCGCGGCGAACTGGAAATCACCACCGTCAACAGCACCTATCTCGAACGGGGCAAGCTGCATGTGAAACAGCTCGGCCGCGGTTATGCCTGGCTCGACACCGGTACGCTCGACAGCCTGCACGAGGCTTCCGCCTTCGTAAGGACCATCGAACACCGGCAGGGCATCAAGATCGCTTGCCCGGAGGAGATTGGCGTGGAAATGGGTTGGCTGCCGGTCGACAGGATGCTGCAGCGGGCCGAGCAGATGGGGCGCAGCGAATACGCCAACTACCTGCGTCGGCGCGCCCGGGAGCTCGGCACGGCATGAGCGAGATACGTCCCACCAGGCTCGACGGCGTGCTCGAAATCGTGCCCGCCCGCTTCGGCGATGCGCGTGGCTTCTTTTCCGAGACCTACAACGCCGCCCGGCTCGCGAGCTCCGGCATCGACCTCACCTTCGTGCAGGACAATCATTCCCTGTCCGCAAGACGCGGCGTGCTGCGGGGGCTACATTATCAACTGCCCCCGCGGGCGCAGGACAAGCTCATCCGTGTCGTCCGCGGAGCGATCTTCGATGTGGCGGTCGATATCCGCAGGGGGTCTCCGACCTTCGCCCAATGGGTCGGCGTCGAACTTTCTGCAGAAAAATGGAACCAGCTTCTGGTCCCCAAGGGGTTCGCCCACGGCTTCGTCACGCTCACCGAGAATACGGAGGTCGTCTACAAGGTGACGGACTACTATTCGCCCGAACATGACCGATCGATCCGTTACGACGACCCCGACATCGCCATCGACTGGCCGATCGCCGCTGGCGATCTGCAGCTATCCGACAAGGACCTTGCCGCCGCCCGGCTGGCGGAGGCGGACGTCTTTTCCTGGCAATAGATCGGCTTACTGCGGGCGTTTGAACCGCTGCTGCCCGAGGACGATACCGAGGAGCGGCGCTCGCATGATCCAGAGGCGCAGTTTCACGCGCCTGTTGGTCGGCAGGCGGGCGAGCGCCGCCTTCTGGGTTGCGATCGCCGCTTTCCGGTCGCCAGCCAGAAGATAAGCCTCGGCCGCGTGGCGCAAGAGGTTCGGCTGGCTCTCCTTCAGCGCAAAAGCCTGGACCAGTTGTTCTGCCGCCTGCCCATAACGACCTTCCCGATAGGCGGTAAAGCCGGACATGCTGAGCGCTTCGGCGCTTGATGGGTCCGGCTCACCCATAAACCGCGTCGGCGCCATTTTGGCTCCGGCATAACTCAGCCAGGAAAAGCGCACCGTCTCATTCAAGCGGCCGAGCCGCTCTGCCGTATCCTGCCAGCGCAGTTCCGTCACGCGGATGTCCTTGTAGCCATGGCTCTTGCGGGTCTGGAACTCGACGATGTGGTCCGTGGCGCGGAAACGGGAATATTTTCTGAGGATGAACCAGGCGGTGATGCGAAGAACGAGGTCACGCGCAGGCCGCTTGATCTCGCCTTTCTTCAACGCGGCAATGCCGGCGGCGGCGGAGGGCGCACGATAGCCGGCGCCGGCGAGATTGTAGAAGGCGTTGCCGAGGGTAATCGTGACCGTCTCGTGCATGAGGGACAGAAGACCGACGCCGGAATTGTAGCAAAGCGTGGCATCGACGCTGTCGATGAGGGCGTGGATGTTGTCATCCCTTTCCGCCGTGACGACATTCGGACTTGAAAGCGGAAGGTCCGTCTTCGACAGGGGGTGCGGCTTTATGATGAAGAGGACGTCGGCATTGTCAGCCACCAGGGACGCCAGGGATCCCAGGAACTGCGGGTAGGATTGTTCACCGCGGAGGAACAGGGTGACGGCCATGTCGTCTTCCAGCTGGAGCGGCACGAAGCACTTGAGGCGGCGGTCGTCCTGGAGATGGCGGTATTTTGCGGCCGTCTCCTCGTAAACGCCCATCTGTTCGAGGGTCTTGCCGCCCCCGCGCAGGTCGTCGACATAGGCCCGGGCATCTTCCAGTTCTTCGGCGGAAAACGTTTCCGCAAGGAAGGCCGCTTCGGAAAAGCGCTCGCTGTTGTAGCAGACGTCCTCGTCGTAATAGATCGTCTCCGGCAAGGCGCCCCTTTCGATGACAATCGTGTGCCGGCCGAGCGCCTTGGCCTTGTCGAAGATCGGGCGGAAGGCGGCGTGGCTCTTCATGTAAGGATTGAAGATGGCGATGTCGTCGATGCGGCCCTGTTCGAGGCCGGATAGGATTTCGCCGACCGCGTCCGCCTTGTCGGAGAGGACGGGAACGAGCCGGTAGCCGAGAAGCCGGAGCGGCAGGAAATAGCCCAGCGTGTCCTTGTTCTTGCACAGGCAGGCAATCGTCTTTTTGCGGTCGAGATGGTCGATCGACAGCAACCTTGTGCGATCGGCGAGATACTTTTGCGCCGCGGAAAGGAAATTCTCCCGTTTCCTGTCGCCAGACGCATACCACGCCTGTTCCTTCACGCGAGGATGGTGCCGGTGGAAAACCTTGAGCCCCAACCCCTCCGTCGGCTGAGAAAGCAGCTCGAAGAGCCTGCGAAAGCCGACATAGGGCCGCGCCTGATAGAAATTGGCCCTAAGCGGGCCGAACAGGTCCTTTTCGGGCTCCTCCGGCAAAGGCAGAAGGCCTGCATGGAGGCAGAAGCGCAGCAGGAATTCGAAATCTTCAGATCCATGCCCACGGAAGGATGGATCATAGCCTCCGACGAGGGAGAACATCTTCCGACTGATCAAGAAGACGTTCGAATAGGGCGCGACATAACGCTCATCCGGGCCGCTCACCTCGGAATAGTTCAGCGTGAAGGCGAATTTACGCAGGAGGAATGATTGCTGCTCGGCGCTGCCAAGGCTTTTGAGCTGCTGCGTCTCGGCGGCCCCAAGATGAAAGGCCGGCGGATTGAGCATGACGTCGATGACATTGCGCATATCGAGCGCGCTCGCCGTCTCCGCCAGCCGCTGGAAGAGATCGCGTTCACTGATGAAATCAGGATCGCAGAAGTAAATGAAATCCGTAGCGCACAGCGATGCACCGATATTACGGGCAAGCGACAGCGAGAACACACCTGGATCATCGACGAAATGATAGCGATAGCCGCGTCGTGTGCAGATGGCTGCAATGGCGTTTCGGTGCGAGGGCTCCGATCCGAAATCCACGACAACGATCGGCGGGCAAGGCTGGTAGTATTCAGCCATCGCATCCAGTCGGTCGGCTATCCAGGGATTGCCGTCATGAAGGCGGACGCAGAACACCATGGTGATGTCCTGCACGCCGATCGGCGCACCCGGTCTACCGGGGGAGGTTTCTGCGGAACTCATTCGTCATCCTTGGTCGTAAAGAAAGACACACCCACCGCAGCTTTCATCAGGGCAGGAAAGGCCGGCCTGGAAAGAACCGGCGCAGCCATTGCGGCAAGGCCGCATCCCGCCTCCTGCGCTGCAGCCGCTTGTTTTCGGGCAAGCGCTTCAAAGCCTCATCCAGGCATTCCAGCGCCAAAGCGTCCGCACCGCGCTTCAGATAGCATTCCGCTAGGCATCGCAGGTGCTCGACCTCATCGGGTTCGCGCGTACGCAGGGCCTCAAAAAGCTGCGTTGCCTTTCTGTAATCGCCTGCGGCGAAGGCTTCCCGTGCCTTTTCGCTCAGTTTCCCGGCCGGCAGAATCATCCAGTCGGCGAGGGGACCACCATGCCGCTGGACGCCGGTTTCGAGGAGGAGTTTATGGAGATTCCGATCCTCCGGAAGCCAGCGATAGGCAATCTCAAAGAGGCGATCGGCATCCTCGTAATCTCCCGCCAAACGCACGGCTTTCGCCAGCTCAATGAGCGTACGCGCGGCACCCCTGCCATCGGGAACCCATCGGCGTGCGGTCTCAAAGAGCCGCGCAGCTTCATCACGCTCGCCGGCCGCATGCGCCACCTTGCCCGCTTCGGTCATGGCACGGGACAGGTTTTTGTTGGCAAGCTGCCGCCGGTTGGCAATCGCAAACAGGCGAAGCGCTTCGTCATATTCGCCTTTCTCGCAGGCCGCACTTCCCATACGGATGAATGTATTGATAGCCTTCGTCTCTTCCTGCACCCCCTCACGGCCACCGAAGGAAAAATAGAGCGGTGCCTTGAGAGAAACGTTTCCCGGAACCTGCCCCAGAGCGATGGGAGCTTCGGTCAGTCCGCGGATGACGGAAAAAAGGATACGGTTTGTCGTCCCTCCCGCGCTGGAGGGAACCTGATCGGCAACGCCGAACGAATAGAAATCCTCGGTCAGGTAGCGCAGGAAGCTCAGCCGCCTGTCCTCATCCGGTAAGGAGGCCTCCTTGACAGCCGCGACCAGCGCCTCCCTTTCGGAAACCGTGCCCGCAAGGCCGGGCTGGGCGTAGAAGGCTTCGCCGCAGCAGATCACGGGCTTGCCTTTTGCAAGCGCCGCAAGACCGAGACCGGAGTTGAGAACGACGACCGACGCAGCCAAGTCAATCAGATCGGCCGCTTCCTCGTTCTCCTCCACGAAGAGGACATGCGCCATATCAGGGACGGCGGCGCCTGGCGTGCATTTTGCCACAACGAGATAGGTCTGCGGATCGAGCCCCCCTGCGAGATGAGCGATCCAGTCCTTGAACGCATCAGCACCGCCGCAAGGGCCAGCGAAGGCACGGGCCATTCCGTCATCCAGGTCTTGCATATCCACAAGCACCATCTGCCGCCCGCCGAGACCAAGTCGTTCGGCGAGAGCAGGCCCCGCCGCCTCGGTGTCCTCCGCAAGTGTGGGCTTTTCGCTTTCCAGCCAGTCCAACACCCTCTGCCGGGCAGCCTCGTCCAGAGGCTTGTCCCAACGCGCCGCCGCATACGAGGCACTGTCAGCACAAACCCCTTCTGGATCGAAGAACCAGCTTCCCGGCAGCCCTCCCTGCCCCCAGACAACAAGACGCCGCCCCGCCGCCTTGAGGCCCCTGTACAGGGAGCAGCGATGGTCGTTGCCATAAGGGTCGAGGAAAAAGACCCGAGTAAACCCTTCTGTATCCAGGGTGCGGATCAGCAGGTCGCTATCGGCAAAATCCCCCTCCTGCCGGATCCGATAATGCCCGAAGGCGGGGAAAGCATGCCGTAGCGCCCGGAGGGCCGGAGCGTCTTCCTCGGCAAGGACAAGCGTCTTTTCCCGGGAATGCAGGTCTTCCATGGGCAGGAGCCAGGACGCGCCGGTATCATAGTCTTCCATGATGCCGGAGACGCGCTCCTGGTTTTCCGTCATCGGCGTCACATAGCTCGCATCCTCGCGCTGCGGGTGCCACAAATGAGCCATCTGCAGGCCGCGCTGGAAGACGTCGATGCCATAGAGCGCAAAATAGGCCCGGAACCCTTCATAGTGCTGGATCGCGTTGCGGCGGGTGTTGAGGTAATAATTGCCCGTGCGCGGTCCCTTCGGCCCGTAGCTTGCGAGCCGGTGCAGAAGCTCGAAATCCTCCGCCCCATGGCCAACGAAACTCTTGTCGTGCCCGCCGATCGCCAGGAGATGGTAGCGGCTGGCGACGATCGCCGAGATCGCATAGGTGTGGTTCTGGTAGACCATCCTGTCGTCCCGCATCACCCCGTCATGCAGCAGCGTATCGGCGAAGGCCGCCTCCCTGCGTGCGAAGAGATCCAGGTAGCGCCGGGTGAAATCCTCCGTCATGTAGGCGCCGGGCAAGGCGAAGAAGGTATAGGCATTGTCGGGCATGCCCCGCAGCCGCGTCTCCTCCAGCACGCGCTCATAGCTGCGCGGCGACATGAGAAAATCGATGTCGTGGTAGAGGATCAGCGGCGTTTGCGCATGCTGTGTGCCGATGTCGCGCGCATGTCCGACACTGAAAGGGGCATCGCCCGTTTCCACACGCACCAGCCGCGTTCCCGTCGCGGCGGCAAGATCACGCAGCTCTCCCGCCCTTTCCGCCGGCGTGCCGTAATCGACGATGAGCGGCGCATACCCTTGGGGCAGTGTCGCAATGATCCGGGCGATGCGCTCGGGCTCGTCGTAAAGCCGGTCGGCGGAGAGACGCACGGGAATGACGGCCGTGATGAGCGGTTTTTCGAACAAGACGCGGCCTCCTCTATTTCCGAGCGTCGAACGGATAGAGGATCCGTCCGACGATGCGTGCTTTCAGGGATGTCCTCTCGCGAAAGAAGCGGATCGGATTGGCCCTGTATTTCTCGACGAGCCTCCTGTTGCCGCCCCACCCGATAAGGGGGATGAGGATGAAAGGCAAAAGATGGCGCCAGCCGAGGATGCCATAGGCGCCCCAGGGCCGCCATTCATCCGGCTTGGCATCGCCGAATTCGTTCCGGTATTTTTCCGGGTTTTCAAGGCGTAGCTTCAACCATTCGACGGCCTGCTCGAATGTGGAACGCGCGCCCGTCACCGGCTCGAAATAGGTCGGGTAGCGAAGATAGGCAGCGGCGAAGACCTCTTCCACCGTGCGCCGGCGCGTGCGCCTAGGATTGGGCTGCCGGTCATCTGTAAGGCCCCAGCCCGCGTAGAAGGGACAGCCGAGCACGGTCAGCGGAATGCCACGCAGCAGCGCCTCGAAGCCGCCGAGCGAGGTGATCGCATAGGCCTTGTCGATCGTTTCGAAGGACCGGGCGAGCGGTATCTTTTCCCTGAGGATGCGGCAGAGATGGGCGACCTCCTGCGGATCCGACTGAGCGTCGCGCACGCCGTTCAGGATATCCGGATGCGGCTTGTAGAGGATTTCGGCACCCGGATTTTCCGCGGCGGCGAGCCGCACGAGGTCGTTGTTGCCGAATTTCCGGTCGCATCCATAGAGGATGGAGGCGTCATCCTCGACCTGGCCAATGACGAGCACGCGCGGCTTCGTCTTCTCCCCGAGCAGGTCCGCAAGGGAGAGGCTCGACACCATGTTGTACTTGCTGAGGCCGCCTTCCACGATGAGGCGGATGCCTTCCCTCGCCCGTTCCAGAAGGTCCGGATCGCCGGAAAAATCATGCGTCTCCAGCATCACTTCCAGGTCTGATGGTCCCCGGCTGTCGAAATAGGGCCGGCGGCTGTCAAGCGAGAGCGACAAGGGTGGCGTACGCGCAGCGTTGGGCCGGTTCGACCGCAGAAAACCGTCTTCGATGAAGAAACAGGGGATGCTTCGTTCCCGCACGAAGGTCTCGAGATTGGCCGGCAGATTGTGGCCCCAGATGAAGACCTCCGCCCCCCTCGTCGCCGCGATGCGCGCCATCCATTTGCGCTCAAACGCCTCCGCCGTGACGTTCAGCGGCAGATAGACGAAGCGCCGCTCCGGAAAGAAGGACTGGAAGACAGCCCGCTTCCAGCCGTTCATATGGAGCGCAAAGGTCGGGATTTTCGGTGCGTCGGTCGCCATCGCTCTATCGTCTCCGCATCCGGGCGCAGCGCCGGGATGCGGTCGATCATCCCTCCATCCGGCTTTCCAGAACCGCGTGGATCCGCATCGCCAGTTCGTCCGGCTCGGTTCCGACGGTCTCGAGGTGCACTTCGGGATTTTCGGGCGCTTCATAGGGCGAACTGATGCCCGTAAAATTGGCGAGCTCGCCGCGCAGCGCCTTCTTGTAGAGCCCCTTCGGATCGCGCCGCGCGCATTCCTCGATGGGCGTATCGACAAACACCTCAATGAACTCGCCATCGACCATCAGATCCCTTGCAAGCTGCCGTTCCGAGCGGAAGGGCGAGATGAAGGAGACCAGCACGATGAGACCAGCATCGGTCATCAGCTTGGCGACTTCGGCCACCCGACGGATGTTTTCGACACGGTCCTCGGCGGTGAAGCCGAGATCCTTGTTGAGACCATGGCGGACATTGTCGCCGTCAAGCATGTAGGTATGGCGGCCTTCGGCGTGCAGCAGTTTTTCCAGGTGGTTGGCGACCGTCGACTTGCCGGAGCCGGAAAGTCCGGTGAACCAGACGACCGCGGCTTTCTGGTGCTTCAGGACCGCCCGCGCCGTGCGGTCGACCTCCATCGCCTGCCAGTGCACGTTGTCGGCCCGGCGCAGCCCGAAATCGATCATGCCGGCCCCGACCGTCCGGTTGCTCATCCGGTCGATCAGGACGAAGTTGCCGGTCACGCGGTTGGCGGCGTAGCTGTCGAAAGCGATCGGCGCACGGGTCGAGAAATTGCACACCGCAACGCCGTTCATGTGCAGCGCCTTGGCGGCAAGATGGGCAAAGGTGTTGACGTCGACCTCGTATTTGAGGGCTGTCACCGTCGTCTCGACGCTGTCCGTTTCGGTGCGCAGGATGTAGCTGCGGCCGGGGATCATCGGGTTCGCATCGAACCAGATGACGTGCGCCTGGAACTGGTCGGCAACGGTCGGTCGGTCGTCGGGGGCGACCAGAATGTTGCCGCGCGAGACTTCGAGCTGGTCCTCGAGGACCAATGTCACCGCCTGTCCTTCCACGGCGCGATCGAGCGAACCGTCCTGCGTGACGATCTCCTTGATCCGCGTCGACTGGCCGGATTTGGCGACGATCACCGTGTCACCGACGGCGACGGCGCCGGAGGCGACCTGGCCGGCGAAGCCGCGGAAATCGAGATCCGGGCGGGAAACGTACTGGACCGGGAACCGGAAGGGCTTTTCGCGGCTGGCCTCCTCGACCGGAACCGTTTCGAGATGCTCGAGCAGATGCGGTCCCTGATACCAAGGCGTATTCTCCGAGCGGCGGGTAACGTTGTCGCCGTGACGGGCCGACAGCGGGATCGGCTGGATCGTGGCAAAGCCGAGTGCGCCGGCAAAGGCCCTGAACTCCGCGACGATCTTGTCGAATACCGCCCGGTCGTAGCCGACGAGGTCGATCTTGTTGACGGCGAGCACGATATGCCGGATGCCGAGCAACGAGGCGATATAGGCATGGCGACGGGTCTGCCGCAGGATGCCCTGGCGCGCATCGATCAGCACGACGGCAAGGTCTGCCGTCGAGGCGCCTGTCGCCATATTGCGGGTATATTCCTCATGGCCGGGTGTATCGGCGACGATGAACTTCCGCCGATCGGTGGCAAAGAAGCGATAGGCGACGTCGATGGTGATGCCCTGCTCGCGCTCGGCCTCCAGCCCATCGACCAGCAGCGCAAAATCGATCTCGTCGCCGGCCGTTCCGTGCTTCCTGCTGTCGCGCTCGAGCGCGGCGAGCTGGTCCTCGAAGATCAGCTTGGTGTCGTAGAGCAGGCGGCCGATCAGGGTCGACTTGCCGTCGTCCACCGAGCCGCAGGTGAGGAAACGCAGCAGGGACTTGTTCTCCTGCTCGCGCAGATAATCGGCAATCCCCTTTGCGGAAAGGTCCGAAGCGACGGTCGCCATCAGAAATAACCCTCGCGCTTCTTCTTCTCCATCGAGCCGGCCTCGTCCTTGTCGATCATCCGACCCTGGCGCTCGGAGGTCCGCGCCGTCAGCATTTCCCGCACGATATCCTCCAGCGTCGCCGCATCGGAATCGATCGCACCGGTCAGCGGATAGCAGCCGAGCGTGCGGAAGCGCACGAGGCGGTCCTCGACCGTGTCGGTCTCACCGATCGGCATGCGCTCGTCGTCCACCATGACCAGCATGCCGTTTCTTTCGACGACCGGACGCCGCGCCGCGAAATAGAGCGGCACGATCGGGATGTTCTCCTTCAGGATGTACTGCCAGATATCGAGTTCGGTCCAATTGGAAAGCGGAAAAACGCGGATCGATTCTCCGGGTGCAACACGCGTATTGTAGGTTTTCCACATTTCCGGGCGCTGGTTCTTCGGATCCCAGGCATGGGCGGCGTTGCGGAAAGAAAAGATGCGCTCCTTGGCGCGCGACTTCTCCTCGTCGCGCCTGGCGCCGCCGAAGGCCGCATCGAAACCGTACTTTTCGAGCGCCTGGCGCAGCGCC
This sequence comes from Shinella sp. JR1-6, assembly GCF_004284735.1. Lineage (NCBI taxonomy): Bacteria > Pseudomonadati > Pseudomonadota > Alphaproteobacteria > Hyphomicrobiales > Rhizobiaceae > Shinella > Shinella sp. JR1-6. The sequence continues at coordinate 22,155 of NZ_SHMI01000036.1, forward strand.
ACCGTCTTCATCACATGGGTGTGGATGCTGGAGCCGTGCGTGAAGGGCGAGATTTGCTGCTCGACACCCTCCGGATTGACATGGACGAGCAGATCGAAGCCGAGTTCGGCCGCCATGCGGTCGCGAAAGGCGATCATGTCCTTGAATTTCCAGGTCGTATCGACATGCAGGAACGGAAAGGGCGGCTTTGCCGGATAGAAGGCCTTCATCGCCAGATGCAGCATGACGGAGGAGTCCTTGCCCACCGAGTAGAGCATGACCGGCTTGGAAAAGGTCGCCGCGACCTCGCGAAAAATATGGATCGCCTCCGCTTCCAGTCGCTGGAGGTGAGTAAGAGACGTCAATGCGTGCTCCGATGGTCCATTGAACATCCCGCTCTCTTTGCACAACGTCCGCACGATAGCAAAAGGCTTTCTGGCGAACCGCTGCTTGGAGACGCCGATCTGCTCTGGCGGAAAAGGCCCCCTGTTGGTTATATCTCGCTACAACATACGCCCTTCCCGACCCCGAGGCCGGAGAGCGGGCCGAAGACAGGACAATCCGGACATGAAGGCTCCCCGCTTCTCCATGATGACACGCGCTGACTTCAGCGACCTGTCTCTGCACGAGAAGAATACCTATCTGCAGACGCTCGCCGATCAATATGCCGACCAGAACGAGCGGGAACGGATCAAGCTCGACAAGGACGCCCTCAGCCGGCTGCGGCGCTACTACAGCCGCCGGGTCTGGGCCGACCTGAAGCTGGAGAACCTCGGTGACAGCAAGATGGACATGCTGCTGTCCCGCCTCGGGGAAGCGATCCGTAACGAATCCATCCAGGCCGACGTCACCGCAGCCCTGATGCAGGAGACGACGCCGAAACGCATCCTGCGCACCGCGCCGCAGGACGACGCCCAGCTGATGTTCTTCGTGCCGACGATCTACGACGCACCGCTGAAGGACGACGTGCACCTCATGGACGTCGCCCCCTTCTCGCTCAGCAAGAAGGCGAACAAGGGCATCATCAAATACGAACTGAAGGACAGCCTCATCACCATCGAAGGCGGCGCAGAAACGGGCCTTGCGACGGTCTTCGACTACGACATCTTCCTCAACATGGTCTCCTATCTCGCCGACGAGGTGAAAAACTATCGCAGCAGCGAGGCAAAGGGCCTTAGGCCAAGCCTGCCGCCGAAGACCTACCGTCCAAGCGCCTCCCACATCCTGAAGTTCTGCCGGCGCTCGGACGGCGGCAAATCCTACGAGGATCTCGAGGCCGCGCTCGACCGGCTCGCCAACACCACGATCAAGATGGTCAACCTCTCCGGCGGCAAGCGCCGCCAGGTCGACAGCCGCCCGATGATCAGCGGTTACAGCGTTGTCAGCCGCACCGGCGCCAACCGCATCGAGACGATCGAGATCAGTATCCCCGACTGGGTCTATACCAGCGTGGTGCGCAACGAGCGGACACTGCCCCTCCTCACCCTTCACCAGGACTACTTCCTGATCAGCTCCGGCCTTGGCCGCTTCATCTACCGCCTGGCGCGCAAGGCCGCCGGCAAGACCGAGGCGATCTACAGCCTGAAAGAGCTCTACAAGCGCAGCGGCTCCACCCAAGAACTGCGAAAGTTCTCCTACGACCTCCGGGAGTTCGTCACCCGCACCCTCGCCTTCCCGATGCCGGAATACGATCTCTCGCTCGAGGACGGCAAGGATGGATCGATGCTGCGCATGCGCTACCGCAACGAAGGCGACCTGCCGCTCTCCCCTCTCCTCGCCGAACTCTAATTTTGTCGTGGCTCCGTACTTGGCCGACGACAAAAATCAACAGCTCGCCGTACATCACCGACGACAAAAATTTGTCTCCGCCCCGTACATTACCGACGACAAAAATTTGTCGGTCTACCGTACATCGCCGACGACAAGTTTCCTCGTGCATCCTCTGAGATAAATGACCAAATTTTGTCGCAAACCGTATTTCGCCGACAATTTTCCGTACATCGCCGACGACAAACCGTACATTACCGACGACAAGCCGTACATCACCGACATCTAACGGAAGTAAGCTATTGTTTAAAAATCAGAAAAACGCACTTTTTGCGTCTAAAACTTATTAAAACTAATAAAACGACCTAAAACGAGGCTGACAGCCTCACTTCAAAAGATAATTCATGATTTTTGTCGGCAAAACTCTCTGAAATGGGTACCGAAAGGTCGTAAAATTTTGGCAGAGCCTCATGGCAAAATTGGATTTTTGGCGCTGTCCTGAATCTTGCTGAATTTAAATGAGGCAATGGATAACTCTTCGCTGAGAAGGGCAACGCCTTCTATACTGCCATGCAATGGCCTTGAGGGCCGAGCAATATGACAGCTGCCTCCCCAAGGCAGCAATGATACGAGGCACAAGATGAACCAGGAACAGACAAGCGAACCGGAAAAGAGCTGGCGCTTCCTCTGGGAAATGAAGATCGCCGCCCAATCGGTTTCAGAAGTGTATGTCAGCCTCGACGTTCTGGGCGGGCACTATGTGAAGATTGCGCCCAAGGATTTCCTGGATGCGATAAACGATATGCAAGGGGTCAGCGATACGCACCCTCATCCCCGGCGATTTCAGTTCACCATGGAACGGGATATCCTTTGGGTCCATTCCTCGATGCCGCCAAAGAATGGGCCGCCTGCGCAAAATGAAGGCCAGCAGCAGGAAAGCTCTGTCCCACTGCAAAGCTGAGAGCGCGGCTAGAAATCAAAATATTCAGAAGGACAAACGCCGCCCCTATGGGGCGGCGCTTCCGTTTTATGGTGCGCTTACAGAACGAAGTAATCCTTCAGGAAGGTCGTGCTGCCAGCCACCTGGATGGCAAAATCCGCATTTCCGTCGCCATCGACATCCCCATAGATGAAGGTGTCGGACGCCGTCTTCTCGATGCGAAGCTCACCGCCTGTCTTGGAGAACTGCTCCGAACCGACGAAGGAGAAGGCCTGGTCACCAGAAACCTTGCCATTGGCGTCGATGCCTGAAAGGTCGATACGATCACCGGCCTTACCGTTGAAATCGAGGATCGTGTCGCGACCGGATGTCTCTACCGTCGAGTTGGCGAGCGTGTTGAAGACGAATACATCCTTACCTGCGCCGCCGGAGAGCAGATCGGCACCATTGCCACCTACCAGCCGGTCGTTTCCAGCACCACCAGAAATGGCGTCGTTGCCGTCGCCTCCACGGAGCTTGTCGTTCCCCGCGCCACCTTCGACCTGGTCATTTCCGGTCCCGCCATAGATGTCGTCGTTGCCTTCACCGCCATAGAGCTCGTCATTGCCCGTGCCGCCGTAAAGAATGTCCTTACCAGCGCCGCCATAGATGACATCCTTGCCGGTTCCACCGAAGAGCTGGTCGTTGTCGGCGCCGCCGAAAAGTTCGTCATTGCCCGTGCCGCCGTAGAGAACATCTTTGCCCGCGCCGCCATAGAGCTGATCGTTGCCGGTTCCGCCAAAGAGCTGGTCACTCCCCTCTCCGCCGTTCAGAACATCGTGGCCGCCTTGACCGAAGAGCTTGTCATTGCCGGCGTGGCCGAGAATCCGGTCGGAGCGGCTGGTGCCCGGAAGGGAGTCGTTTCCGGCTGTCCCCTCGATGATATCGGAGACCTCGGGTTCGCCGATCGTGACGGTCCCGTCAGAGAATTTCAGCTTCTCGATGCCTTTGATCGTATCGACGCCGTCACTGCTGCCGGTGCGCTTGTCCGTCACCGTCCAGGTGCCGTCCTTGTTCTCGACCCAGGTGTAGTCGGCTTTTGCACCGTTCAGCACGAATGTGTCATCGCCGAGACCGCCATCGATCTTGTCATTGCCGCCATTGCCCTTCACCGTATCGTTGAAGCGTGTGCCGACATAGGTGTCAGCGCCACTCGAACCGACGACGTTCTGGGCATATTGCTTCAGGTATTGCAGGTAGAGTGCCAAATCTGCTGTCGTAGCACTGTTGCCGGCCATATGGACTTTCGAGAACAGGCTGAGAGCTTCGCTGCCGGCACTGTTGGTGAGATCGAGCCCGCTGATGCGAAGCTGTACGCTCCCCCCGGTAAAGGCATTGTTGGTGCCGAACGAACCGGTTCCGCGGGTGCCGTACTCGACGGAATCGATCTTGCCCGTGATCTTGTGGGTCGCCATGTCATATTCGAAAGCACCAAAGGCCAGCGCATATTTTGAGGTAGACTGTGAGCCGTAGCTGAAGAACATTTCCTTGTTGTTGTTGTTCAGCCCCGGGTAACCTTCAAGGGTGGCACCCTTAAGGAACTGGCTGACCAGGAAGGCGTCGAAATCGATACCGGCCGAGCCGGAACCGTCGAGTGTCACCGTTCCGCGCGACTGGTCCGTTCCGTCTGCGACATCGCCGACCTTGACCGTGAAGGTTTTTGTCTCGGTATTGGTCCCATCAGAAACCTTGACCGTCACGTCATGGCTTGTCGCCGTTTCGTAGTCGAGCGTGCCATTGACGAGGAGCTTCCACTGGCTTCCGTCCTGGACGAGCTTGAATTTGCCGCCGGCATCATCGCTGAGCTGATAGGTCAGCGTTTTATTTTCGGGATTGGTTGCCGCGAAGGTGCCGACGACCGTGCCGATCGCGGCATCTTCATCGACCGTCTCTTTGGAAAGTGTCAGGTCCGTTGGCTCATAGACGTCGGTGACGTTGATCGTGAGGGTCTTTTCCGTCGTGTTGACGCCATCGAAGGCTCCGACCTTTACGCTATAGGTGCGGGGGCCTGTTTCGTAGTCGAGCGTGCCGTTGACTGCGAGCTTCCACTGGCTTCCGTCCTGGACAAGCTTGAACTTGCCGCTGTCGTCCGTCAGCGTATAGGTCAAAGTCTTGCCTTCCGGATCACTTGAGGAAAGCGTCCCGACGACCGTGTTGAGGGCGGAGTTCTCGGCTATACTCGTGCCGGAAAGTGTTGGCGCGGACGGCGCCTCGTCGATATCCGCGACATTGATCGTGAAGGTCTCGGTAGACTCCTTCTCGCCATCGGAGACCTTGATCGTCACACTGTGGGTCGTCTTCGTTTCAAAGTCGAGTGCACCGCCGATCACCAGTTTCGTTTCTCCGCCTTCTGTGACGACGCGGAACTTCTTGTCGGCATCATTGGTGATCGTATAGGTCAACGGCCGGTTTTCCGGGTCCGTCGCCGAAAGAGTTCCGACGACTGTGTTCACCTTCACGTTTTCAAGCGGGTTCGGGGTCGCGTTCGTCAGGATAGGCGTAGTTGGAGCATCGTTATCCACCGTACCGCCTACGGTGAGGGTCAAAACCTTTTCGAATGAGTTCCCGGCCTTGTCAGTGACGCGGACGGTCACGTTTTGGCCGTTTACCGTTGTCAGACCCTTCGCAAGTTTTATCTCTGAGCCTTCAATGAAAAACAGTCCGCCCGCATCATCGAGCAGTTGGAAGGTAAAGGTCTCGTTTGTATCTACAAGATCTACTGCAGAAAGCGTTCCGATCGTGTCTCCAACCTTGACAGTTGACCAGTTTACACCGGCCTGATCCAATTCCAGATCGGTCGGCGCGCGGTTTTCGTTGTCGGTGGCCTTGCTGAGATCGAGGGTCAAGTCGGAAAACCGGACGAATTCAACATTCGTCAGTGTGTCCGTACCCTCGGCGCCTGTTACCGACCAAACGCCATTCGGACCTTCAGTCAGAGTGTAGCTCGAACGGTTGCCGGAATAGACGGCAGTGTCGTCGCCAAGTCCCCCATCTATTGTATCGTTCCCATTCTTGCCTTCGATCGTGTCGTTGTTGCCCGTGCCTGTATAGGTATCGTCTCCGGCAGAGCCAACGAAGTGTTGAGCGTAGGAAGCGAGCAGGTCGTTTATCGCCTTGCTTGCTGTTTCCCCGCCGGCAAGAAGCGCGTCATAGAGCGAATGGAGAGCATTGACATTGAGTGGCATCGTGCTTGTAGGGCCCGTGCCAGGCTTTACGTGAAGATCAAGGCCCGTAATCTTGAGCGTCTCGACAAGGCCGGCCAGAGGATCGGTTTGTGGGTCGCCTGTACCTGGCTTGGTGCTCGGCCCCCAGGAACCAAATGTCAGGCTATCGACGTAACCAGATATGCCATGGCCGTAGAAACTACCGTAATGAATGCCGTCGTAAGAGATTTCTTCGCCGCCGAGGACGATGCGATCAACTGTCTCTGTACCGCTCTTCTGGTATCTGAAGGCAAGTTGGTCGCCGTTCATGTAATACGTGCTGCCATAGGCAGAATCTGCCGTACCGCCATAGAAATTATAGGCACCACTCCTTCCGATTTTTGCGAGATCGGTGAGGTATTGGCTAACAAAAGTCGTGAAATTCACTCCGCTTGTGCTGGAGCTTGCATCTATCTTAATCGTCTTCGGAAGTTGTGCCATTTCTGATCTTTCCCAACACTGAAACGCGCGCCGATCTCCGTCCGGGAGGCGCGGTTACAAACTGATCGAGGCAATTGGCTTGAGTGTTCTTCAGCTTGCCCGACAGTGGAGTCCGGTGCGAATGGGCTTGATGGGGTGGCGGAAGGTGCGTGTGAATGTGTCCTGCATAATATGCAGCCTTCCGAACAACCGAAGAGGGTCACGCGGCGCACGGGGATACCCGCTGTACGGACGCTTTAACGACCCGAATTTAAGGGATGGCTATTGCTAGCACGCTTTCGAAAGCAAATAAATATTATGATTACAAAAGTCAACATTAACCGGGCGGCACTCTGGCCCGGCAATTTGCTCTTCGATTGCGTTTGTTATCCAGTTCGCCTTGATTACCCTGGAAAGAGAAGTCGACCAAGGGTTCGATAGGCTGGCTTGCGCAGCGACTGGAAGAACTCGACCGGGCCGGCGTCGAATTTGCGCTGAGCGGTCGGAGAGCAGAAACGACCGATAAAAAACCGTACGACAGGGACCAGGGGACGGCGCAGGCGGCTGATCTTCTTGGGTTTCTTCACTGGTACGGGCCGTATCACGCTGGCGCGGGCAGCCAGGTAGCTTCGTTTGCCGAAGGGAGCGAGCTGCCGCAGGCGGCCGAGAGCGATCTCGTGCTCCTTCCAGCGCAGCATCGTGATCATGATATCCCTGTAGCCGTGGCTCTTGCGGCTTTCGAACTCGACGATGTGGTCGGTTGCGATGAACTCGGAATATTTGCGCAGGGTGAACCAGGCGGCGATCTTTTGGACAAGGGCGTCATCCGGCGCACGCACGGCACCCGCTTTGAAACGGGCGACCCCTTCCTCTGCAGACGTTGCGTGAAAGCCCGCGCCTGAGAGCCTGTAGAAGGCATTTCCGAGCGTCATTGTGGGTTTGCCGTGCAGTAGCGACAGAAGCCCGACGCCGGAATTGTAGCACAGCACGACGTCGGCATGGTCGATGAGGAAATGGATATTGTCGGCGCGGTCGGCGATGACGACGTTTTCGGTGCGCGGAAGGGCGTCCAGCTTCGAAAGCGGGTGCGGCTTGATGACGAACGTCATGTCAGGATTGCTCTCGACAAGGCGCGGCAGGCTGGCAGCAAAATCGTGGTAGCTTTGCTCTCCCTTGAGGAACTGGGTGACGGCCATGTCGTCGTCGAGCTGGAGCGGGATCAGGCAGACCGGTTTTTCGGGCTTTTTCGCCCCCTCGTATTTTTCGGCGGTGGCAGCGTAACCGTCCATCGCTTCCAGCGTCATCGATCCTTCGCGCAGGCGCTCGATATAGGTCTGTGCAGCGGCAAGTTCAGCCGGGGAGAACGCGTCGCGATCGAACGCTGCCTGGGAGTAGGATGGGGCGGCATAGGAGACGTCCTCGGCATAGTAGACGGTGTTCGGCAAAGCCCCGCGTTCGATGACCACCACTTCCCTGCCCAGCTGCCGTGCGAGCGTGACAGCGCCTGAAAAGCGGCTGTGGCTCTTCATGTAGGGGTTGAAGATGGCAATGCCGTCGAGCGTGCCGTCCGTCAATCCGCTCGTCAGCGTGGCGATATCCTCGTCCGCCTCACCGAAAACGGGGACAAGCTCGAAACCGGCAAGGCGCAGTGGAAGGAAATAACCCCAGTGATGGCGGTTCTTGCAGATGCAGGCGAGTTTCTTTGCGCGGGGCAGGAAGTCCACCTCCAGCAGCTGCTCGTCCTTGCCGACATAGACCTCGGTCGCTTCTGAAAAGCGGCTGCGCTTCCAGTCGTTGTTCTTGTACCAGTCGGATCCCTTGTCCTTCGGGTGCCAGAGGTGGAAGGTCTTCAGACCCAGGGATTCGGCCGGCAAGGCAAGCGCCTCGAACAACTGGCGAAAACCGCTATAGGTTCTTTGGTGGAAGAAGGAGGCCTTGCCTGGGCCGAAACGATCTTCGGTTGGCTCCGATGGCATGGGAAGGTGCTTGGCATGCTGACCGTAGCGCAGCAGGAACTCGAAATCCTCCGATCCATGTCCCCGAAAACTGGAATCGTAGCCACCGAGATAGGAAAACAGCTTGGAGCCGATCAGGAAGACATTGCTGTAGGGGGCAATGAATTGCCCCTCCTTCGGCTCGAAGTTCTCGAAATAACTGTAGAAGGACAGTTTCTTCAGATAGTCCGATCGTGCATCGAGATCGGCAAGCGAGAAGAAGCCGTCAGTCTTCGGTTCGGAAAGATGAAAGGCGGGAATGTTGAGGACGAGGTCGAAGAGACGGGTGGCCTCGATGGCGTTGATGATGTCGACAAGCCTGCCGAAATGGTCCCTCTCACTGAAGAAGTCGGGATCGGCAAAATAGATGAAGGGCGTATCGGCCGCCGCAAATCCGGCATTCCGTGCCGTCGAAAGGGAGAAGACGCCGGTGTCGTCGACATGGACATAGGTGTATCCCTTGTCTTCGCAAACCGCCTGGATTCGGGCAGCGTGGGGCGCGGGTGAGCCGAAATCGACGATGACGATTTTGGGAGCGGGCGCATAGTATTCCCCCATCAGCGCGATGCGATCGATCACCCAGGGGTTCGCATCATGCCAGCGCACGCAAAGCACCATGGAAATGTCTGAGGTACCGATGGGATTGCGCGGATCGGGATGCACGCCTTGCACTTTCTGCGGGGAGATGGTCGGAGCCGGTGAGAAAACTGGCAGTTCCATGCACTTCATTCCGTGTTCATTTAAAGGCCGCGCATCTTGGGATGCGCCGCACTTACCATAAGCCCCGGCTTTCTGGAAACCGGCTCGTGTGGAACCGTGCTCAAGTCGTCATAATGTTCTAATGCTGAGGGGGCGATTGACCGCTGGCCGAACCCGATAACTCTTATGGCGTGCTGTTCCTGCACTTGCCCCGTGATCGCAAGATCGTTCACAGAGGCCTGCTCGCGTCGAAGGCTAGCCGTCCTTCACGAAAATGAGCCGGCAAAGATATGGATCTTCGCCGAGATGGGGCGAGAAACCGGTCCCCTCCTCCCGCTCGACGACTTGGAAGCCGAGTTCCGTCATCTGCCGTTCAATAGCTTCCGGCCGCATGAAGCGGCGCCCGTCCAGCTTTCTGTTCTTCTTCAGGGGTTCATCCTGATCGGTCCGGAATTCAAAGGCGACGGTGTCCCCCGCCTGCAGTTCACGTGCGGCGCATTCGAGAAACTGGTCCTGTTGTATGCGCGTGATCGCATGGAGCAGGAACCGGGCGTATAGCGTGAGCCCTCCTTTGTTCCGGGGTGGCCTTGCCGCACGCAGGAGGCTTTCGAGCGTTTCTGGATCCGTTATGTCTCCGTGCACAAAGGACAGGGTCGGCCGCCGGCGGAAGAGATTTAGCAGAAAATGGAGAGCGCCTTTTGGTGGTGGCGGCACACGGACCGTGGCCGCCTCGATTGCGACACTGCAATTGTCGATTCCGATCACGGTCGGCCTTATCGCCGCCAGGGAGAAGCTGTCCCGACCGTCTCCGCATCCGATATCGACGACATTGCGCCGCAAGTAGCCTGAGCGGGAAACGAACCCTTCAAAGGATGAGGGGGGAAGAACCTTGGGGTTGTGGCAATAATAATCCGTCCAGTAGATCTTCCAGCGATGATAAGGCCTAGCATAGCCCTGCGGAAACTTCTCCGTCCTGTCGAGGTTCCAGTTGTGGCCGGGATTGGGGGTCTTCCAGTGAGGGCCGTAGATATACTCGACAAGCGCTTCCGTATTGGCAACGGCCGCGACCTTGCGGCTGGCGAGATCGATATCGACATGGCCCCGGAAGTCGCTTTTCATGAAGGGTTTTACACCACAGACTCCAAAGGGCAGCAGGAGCTTTCCGGTCTCGTCAAAATAGGTATGGAAGATGTCGATTGTAACATTGGTTTTCGGATCGGTCACCCAGATGCAGGATAGTTTGCATGCGACGCGATAACCATGGCGTGACAGGGCTTCGGCGATCTCGACGACTTCCGCCACCACCTTGTCCGGATCCGTATGGTTCGAGATGTAGCCCGCGTCGAAATCGTGGTCGTGCCCGATGAAGTTGCTGTTGCGATAGGCCCCAAGCAGCGTGCCGTACAGGACAAAAAGTTTCAGGCCTTTCGTTGCCAGAATGGCGGACATACCGTCAAACAGCGCGAACATGTTGTTCTGCCAGACTGTATCGACAGTTTTCGAAAGCTGCAGTTTGCCTTTCTCGTTGAAGACGTGGCCGGCTTCCAGCTTCTGCTTGAGATCCTCGAGAGTGAACTTCGGAATGCCCGCAAAATCAGACGTCGGTAGGTCCACGAAAACATCGCCTGCCCGGATCTGTAGCCGGGCCTGACTGTCGATGTAGGACCAGACGGAGGAAAGGTTGAAGCGGAACTTCTGCCCGCCCTGGTCCGGTGCGGGTATGCCCCAATTGCCGGCAAGCGGGATGCTGTCGGCCAGCAGTTGCAGTTTTACCGGACGCTCTCCAGCCTCCCGGAGGAGGCCGGAGATGATGGCCGGGCCGAAATCCAGTATGTCGATCTGCACGGCTCGGCTCCTGCTGGAGCATTTCCAGCCGAACCGATATCGGTCCGGCGCTGGAGAATGCGGTAGAAACGAAAATTCAGAACAATTTTGCTGATGAGGTCTGTTCTAAGTCCTGCGCATCAATACCCGGGCGATGTGCGCGTCGTCGTTGCGATACTTCGCGTAGCCGAAGCCTTCCGTGAAATAGACCGGCGAGAAGCCGAATTTCGCAGAGCGGGACAGGAAGTCGAGCGGCGGAATGAACCGGCGGTAGTGGCTGTCGGTGACTTTCGTCTGCTGAGCGTCCCGGTCGGTTCTGAACTCGATCGCCAGGAGGTCGAGATTGGTAAGGCTCGCCGCCGTCTTGAGGAAGGCCAGCTCGGCTTCTTCCGGGATCGCATGCAGGAAGAAGCGGGCGTAAACGACGATCCGCCCCGTGGTTTCTGCCGAAATCTTCGCCGACAGTTCCGGGTCATCGACGCTGCAGCACAGGAAGGATGCCCGGTTGATGCCCCGTTCCTCTGCCGTGCGCTGGCAGAGCGAGACGGCGGCCGAGGAGGCATCGACGCCGAGAACGTTGAAACCGGCATTTGCGAAAAAGAGGCTGTCCCGCCCGCTTCCGCAGCCGATATCGACGACGGTCGAGTCTGCCGCTACTTCCAATGCGACGAAGGCTGCGAACTGCGATGGAATATTGGGAACCGGAGATGTCCGCGCACCGTAGTATCGGTTCCAGTATTCCGCTGTGGTTTCGGTCATAAATAGTTTCCCAGAAGGTTCTTGCCTATTGAAAGGGTGCAGTTGGCAGGTTTGATCAGAGGGTCATTCGAACCTCTCTTCTCCAGCATTTTACGGCTGAGTGGAAGCACCTTTGTCACAGAACTGTAACAGAAAATCGATAGGACGACGGCCCGCCTGCGAGGCGTTGCCGAGCGAGTTCATGCGTGCAAGGTCATGTGGGCGGCTTGCTAAAAGAGGTGACGCTGCCGCCCTGCCCCGCTATATCGCGCGGCGTTGACTGGTTCGTTCTTGGAAGTGGTGGGGATCAAGTGCTTTATCTTTTGGCAGGCAATGGGGCACCCAATTTTGGCGACGAGCTGCTCGTCCAGTACTGGCTGAGGTTCTACCGGGAGCTTGGCTATGACGGACCGATCACCGTGGATGGTAAGGGCGCATCGGCGACGGCTGCGCTGTTGCGCAACTTTGCAAATGTAGATTACGTCAAGACCATTCCGCGGCATGCCGACGGGGTGCAGGGCTCCTATGCGGGTTTCTACGAGCAGGGCGTGGAATATGCCCGTGCCAACCTTGCCAAATTCAAAGGCGTTCGCGGCTTCCATTTCCTCGGAGGCGGATATGCCTGCGCCAACTGGAAGAACGCGACGCGGTTGTTGGGTGCCGTCGTGGAGATCGGCCGCTGTCTGTCCGTTCCGGTTGTTGCGACCGGTCTGGGTATCGCCCCTTTCAAGAAGGTCTACCCTGTCGGCGCTGCGGCCTGGCGGAACATCGTCGAGGGATGCCAGATCTTCGAATGCCGGGACACAGCAAGTATCGAGGCTCTGCAATCCATCATCGGGGACTCCCCTTCCCTGACGGAGGGATTGGACGACGCATTCCTCTATCCCGTCCAGACCACCCGGCATTCAGGGCGGTGGCTGCATCTTTCCGGCTTTAGTGCAAAGTCCGTGCTCGGGCCGACGGGCGAGGAAGGGCCGAAACTGTTCGACCAGTTTGACAAGGTCGTGTTTTGGGCCTGCTCGAACGGAGACGCAGAACTGTACCAGGCGGTGGCCACGCAGTTTCCGCAGGTCGAGATGCTGGACAATGACCGTCTTTTGAACACGGGTCTGCCACTGGAGGCCGACGACTTCATGCTGACGGGGCGGTTCCATCCCCATCTTCAGGCGGCACGGGTCGGCTTGACGGGCTATTATACCGCGCAGTCCGACTTCTATCGCATGAAGCACGGTTTGGTAACGGAACTCGGCTCGAACTTCCGTCGATTGCGGGGTAGCCTCGAAATCTTCACGATGCCGGAGTGCGAAATCCGGCATCGGGATAAGGACCGCGTGGAACAGAAGAGGAAGGTTGCTATGCGGGTGGCGAACCTTATTGGGCTCGTATAGTCCGCAGGGTCATCGCAGCCTTCCCTATTGGCAACTTATCCGGCCGGTGTGATCTAACCTGATAGCTGGTTTACACTCACAGGAACCAATCGGGTTTGACATCTTCAAGTGCGATGCCAAGCAGTGTCACGCTTCCGCCGCCGGACAATTCAAGCACGGTATCGCCATCTGTATTTTCGACGGCAGTGTAGGCTTGTCCTTTGAGCTGGATGAGATCGTGGCCTGCCTCGAAGCCGCGAATGACATCATCGCCATCCTTCTTTCCGAAGACGAAGGTGTCAACACCGCCGCCACCGGAAAGCTCGTCGTCGCCCAGGCCGCCGTCGAGCACGTCCTTCCCCGCGCCGCCGAAGAGCGAGTCGTTGCCTCTGTTTCCGAACAATTTGTCATTGCCGAGGCCGCCGGAAAGCTTGTCGTTGCCTGCGTCGCCATAAAGTTCGTCGTTGCCGCGTCCGCCATTCAACACATCATTGCCGTTCGCACCCTTTAAGAAGTCGTTGCCGGCGCCACCTTTGAGGGTGTCTCTTCCAGAGCCGCCAGATGCGATGTCATTTCCATCACCACCAAAGATACTGTCGTTGCCTTGTTCGCCGTAGAGCGCGTCTGATACCAACGAGCGCTGACGGCGACTCGTGGAGGGTTCCCAAATCATCGAATTTCTGACTCCCTGTGCCGAACGGAGG
>NZ_SHMI01000037.1:0-28793 GCF_004284735.1 Shinella sp. JR1-6
GAAGCGCAGCAATGTGTGAAGCTTACCGGTACTAATAGCTCGATTGGCTTGATCGTTCTCATTGTTCATGCTCATCGAATAAATTCGATGAGCCATCTCTTCTGTCCTGACGCACGCAGTGCTCCGGACGGGCCGCGCCATACGGTATTTTGCTTTGCAAAAACCGGGGCGCGACGGCCTCTGGCCTTGCGGAGCTACGCTCCGTTGCCCACAGAAGAAAAAGACGTGTTCACAAAATAAGACAAACAGGCGAAAGCCTACCAGCTTCTCATCACATTGCCCTTAGCCGACCTGGTGGTCATGGCGGGGTGGCCGCACCCGTTCCCATTCCGAACACGGCCGTGAAACGCCCCAGCGCCAATGGTACTTCGTCTTAAGACGCGGGAGAGTAGGTCGCTGCCAGGTCTGCTAAAGGCAATGTGAGCAGGTTTTGTCGAAAGACAAATACCGACAGGTTTTTACCGCAAGGTAAAATACCGACAACGATCTTCTCGACACACATTCGGCCCTGCCGAAACCAAAGGGCCGCTTCAAGCGGCCTTTGTGCGTTCCAAACCTCGGTGCGAGGCCACAGAAATACAACGGTGTTTTGCCTCCGGCAAAAACCGGACCGGGAAAAAGCGTTCAGGACGAGACAATCGTCGCGGTATTTTGCCTCCGGCAAAACCGGGTAACGCGGGGTGGAGCAGCCCGGTAGCTCGTCAGGCTCATAACCTGAAGGCCGCAGGTTCAAATCCTGCCCCCGCAACCAAATCTAAAAGCCCTCCCTTCGCGGAGGGCTTTTTGCGTTTGAAGCCCCAAAACAATCCCCCTTTTCCACCCCGCAAGCCGCATCCGTATAATGCCAACGAAATCGGCAACGGAGACGGAAACCATGGACGCGTCGTCTTGGACGTGGCAGATGTGTTGGGCATCATCAGGATTGCCTGCGATTGGTAACGTCTTTGCCAGTGAAGCAGCGCAGCCCGTATTGACACCGATAAAATTTCACAATTAATATTGCAGTCAATTGATGGTCGCAATTTTTGATCTGCGTTTGCAGCTCGCCATGCCCGGGGAGGGGCGGGGTGAGAGCGATGGCTGCCGTCAAGCCGGTTTTCAGGCATCGGACAGGAGGATTTCGATGAACGATATTGCAACGGTGATCGACCTTGCGCAATTCCGCCGCCAGGTGGAGACCGTGACGACCATGGCGATGTGCCCGACGGCGATCGCCATCGAGAAGAACATCCCCGTCTATGACGGGGCCTCGCTCGATGACGGCATCGGCCCGGAATGGGCCTCGGTCATCGGCGAGGGGCCGGGTGTCTTCGTCGTCAAGCGCGCCTTCATCGACCCGGGCGCCATCGATGCGGCAAGCGATGTCTTTCGCAGCATCATCGCCGAGGAGCGGGCGGCGGGCACGGCAGCCGGCGACCATTTTGCCAAGGCGGGCGCCAACGATCGCATCTGGAACTCGCTGCAGAAACTCTGCCTGCGCGATCCTGCCATCTATGCCCGCTACATGGCCAATCCTGTCATCGATATTGCCTGCCGCGCCTGGCTTGGCCCGGGCTACCAGATCGCCACGCAGGTCAACCAGGTCCGTCCCGGCGGCAAGGCGCAGGCGCCGCACCGCGACTACCACCTCGGCTTCATGAAGCCCGAGCAGATGGCGGAATATCCGAGCCATATCCACGCCACCGGCCCGACGCTGATCCTGCAGGGCGGGGTCGCTCACTGCGACATGCCGGTGGAAAGCGGCACGACGAAGCTCCTGCCGCATTCTCAGCGCTATCTGCCGGGCTATGTCGCCGCCACGCGTCCGGAATTCCGCGATTACTTCGAGGAGAATTGCGTCCAACTTCCGCTGGAGAAAGGCGACGCGATCTTCTTTTCCCCCGCGCTGTTCCATGCGGCCGGCGAGAACCGCACGGCGGACGTCGTGCGCATGGTCAACCTTATCCAGACGGCTTCCGCCTTCGCCCGCCATATGGAAAGCCTCGACCGCACCGCGATGGTCCGCGCGGTGTACCCGCATCTGGCGGCGCTGTCGCCGGCCGGGCGGCGGGCGGTGATTGCCGCGACGGCGGATGGTTATCCGTTCCCGACCAATCTCGACACTGATCCGCCGCTCGGCGGTCTTGCGCCCGAAAGCCAACAGGACCTCGTTGCCCGGGCCGTTGAGGAGCGCTGGGATCAGGCGCGCCTCGATACCGCTCTTTCGGCGCAAGGCGCAAAACGGGCGGCCTGACATCTTGGGTTACCCGCAAAGGCTTCGGGCGGGGAGCGAACAGGAAGCCGACTTCGGGAGGACGTTAAGCATGAAGAAAATCCTGCAATCCCTTGCCCTCGGCGTGCTGCTGGCGACGACGGCGCTCGCCGGTGCTGCCCATGCGGATGGCGAGAAATTCGTCTGGATCAGCCACGGCCCGGACAGCGACAGCTGGTTCAACGTCATCAAGAACGCGATCAAGGTGACGAACGAGCAGATGGGCGTGACGACCGAGTATCGCAACCCACCGACGGGCGACCTTGCCGACATGGCACGCATCGTCCAGCAGAGTTCGGCCGCCGGCGTCGACGGCATCATCGTCACCATCGCCGATTTCAACGTGCTGGAAGGGCCGATCAAGGATGCCGTCGCCAAGGGCATTCCGGTCGTCACCGTCAACTCTGGCACGGTGGAGGAAAGCCAGAAGCTCGGGGCGCTGATGCATGTCGGCCAGCCGGAATATGAAGCGGGCCTCGGCGCCGGCAAGCGCGCGAAGGAGGCGGGTATCAAGAGCTTCCTGTGCGTCAACCACTACATCACCAATCCGGCCTCGGTGGAGCGTTGCCGCGGCTTTGCCGAGGGCATCGGCGTCGAGCTCGGCAACCAGATGGTCGATTCCGGCATCGACCCGTCGGAAGTGCAGAACAAGGTGAAGGCCTATCTCACTGCCAATCCCGATACCGGCGCCATCCTGACGCTCGGTCCCAACTCGGCCGAACCGTCGATCCGCGCGGTCAAGGATATGGGCCTCGACGGTGACATCTATTTCGGCACCTTCGACCTTTCTGCGGAAATCTCCGCCGCCATCAAGGACGGCACGATCAACTTCGCGATCGACCAGCAGCCGTTCCTGCAGGGCTCGATCCCGATCCAGGTGCTGACGAGCTATGTGCGCTACGGCGTCGCCCCGGCCAATTCCATCTTCACCGGCCCGGGCTTCGTGACGAAGGACAACATCGCGCTGGTCGAGTCCCTGGCGGGCCAGTACCGTTGATCTGACGTTTTCGCGGGCGCGGGCGGGCAGCCGCCCGCGCCCCGGTCTTTCGAGGCCCGATCTTTCGAGGGAGGAGAGTGCATTCATGACGGACGTCATTCCAGACGCGCTGAAGGACGAGCGCATCAAGCCCGTCTCGCCGCTCCGGCGCGCGCTGATCCGCCCGGAGCTTGGCGGCATCTGCGGTACCATCCTGGTCTTCCTGCTCTTTGCAGCGGTCGCTGGCGACAGCGGCATGTTCGCCGCCGAGGGCGTGATGAACTGGACGGTGGTGTCGGCCCAGTTCATGATCATCGCGGTCGGCGCCTGTCTCCTGATGATCGCCGGCGAGTTCGACCTCTCCACCGGCTCGATGATCGGCTTTTCCGGCGTCATGATGGCGATCCTGTCGGTCCATATCGGTGTGCCGCTGTGGCTTGCCATCGTCATCACCTTCGTCTTCTGCATTCTTCTGGGCGGCGTCAACGGCTGGCTGGTCATCCGCACCGGCCTGCCGTCCTTCATCGTCACGCTCGCCTTCCTCTATATCCTGCGCGGCCTGACGATCTGGGGCTCGATCTACTTCACGCGCCAGACGATCATCGGCGGCGTTGCGGAAAAGGCGGCCGGCGACTGGCTGGCGCCGCTCTTCGGCGGCAAGATCCTCGGAAGCCTCTTCATCTGGATGGGCGAGATGGGCTGGATCGCCACCTTCACCCGCGGCAACCGCGCCGGCCAGCCGGTCATCGACGGCATTCCCATGCTGGTCGTCTGGGCGATCGTGCTCGTCGTCTTCGGCCACTGGTTGCTCACCCGCACCAAGTTCGGCAACTGGATCTTTGCGGCCGGCGGTGATGCGCTTGCGGCGCGGTATGTCGGTGTGCCGGTCAACCGGGTGAAAATCCTGATGTTCATGTTCTCGGCCTTCTGTGCCTGTGTCTTCGCCACCTGCCAGGTGATGGAATTCGGCTCGGCGGCGGCAGACCGGGGCCTGCTCAAGGAGTTCGAGGCGATCATCTGCGTCGTCATCGGCGGGGCGCTGCTTACCGGCGGTTACGGCTCGGTCATCGGCGCGGCGCTCGGAGCGATCATCTTCGGCGTCGTGCAGCAGGGCCTGTTCTTCGCCAATGCGGAAAGCTCGCTCTTCCGGGTTTTCCTCGGCGTCATCCTCCTGACTGCGGTGATCATGAACACCTACATCCGCCGCATCATCACGGGAGAACGCTGATGTCCGCCATCGTGGAGATGAGAAACATCACCAAGCACTTCGGCCATGTCATCGCGCTGGCCGGCGTCTCCTTCGACATAAGGCCGGGCGAATGCCACTGCCTGCTCGGCGACAACGGTGCGGGCAAGTCCACCTTCATCAAGATCATGTCCGGCGTCTACAGGCCGAGTGGCGGCGAGGTGCTGGTGGAGGGCACGCAGACGCTCTTCCAGAGCCCGCGCGATGCGATGACGGCCGGCATCGCGACCGTCTACCAGGATCTCGCGATGATCCCGCTGATGAGCGTCAGCCGCAATTTCTGGATGGGCCGCGAGCCGGAGCGCGGCGTCTGGCCGTTCAAGACCTTCGACACCGGCAAGGCCGATGAGATCACCGTCACCGAAATGCGCAAGATGGGCATCAACCTGCGCGGTCCCGATCAGGCGGTGGGCACGCTTTCGGGCGGCGAGCGCCAGACGGTCGCCATCGCGCGCGCGGTCTATTTCGGCGCCAAGGTGCTGATCCTCGACGAGCCGACCTCCGCGCTCGGCGTACGCCAGACGGCGAACGTGCTCAGCACCATAGACCAGGTGCGCAAGCAGGGTATCGGCGTCGTCTTCATCACTCACAATGTCCGCCATGCGCTTGCCGTCGGCGACCGGTTCACGGTGCTCAACCGCGGGCAGACCCTGGGCACGGCCGAGCGCGGCACGGTGGATGCGGCAGCCCTGCAGGACATGATGGCGGGCGGGCAGGAACTGGCGCTGCTGGAAGCCTCGCTCGGCGGCACGATCTGACAAGAGCAATCAGGCGCCGTGGCGTTGCTTGCGCCCCGGCCGCACACCGAGCGTTCATAGTGCAATGATTTCGCAATAAATGTTGCAAAAATGCTGCTCACGGAAAACCCGTGGGCCATCATCCGGGGAACAGAGAGAATGAAGAAGAAGCTCCGTCTTGGCCTCATCGGGTCGGGTTTCATGGGCAAGACGCATGTCTTCGGCTTCGCGGCCGCCGCAAGGGTCTTCGACTTGCCCTATGAGGTGGAACTGGCAGCTATCGCGGACGCGACCCCGGCACAGGCAGAAGCCGCCCGCGCAGCGCTCGGTTTCGGGCGCGCCACGGACGACTGGCGCAGCCTGGTGGCGGATCCGGAAATCGACATCGTCGACATCACGGCTCCCAATGCCCTGCACAAGGACATGGCGCTCGCCGCCATCGCCGCCGGCAAGCATGTCTATTGCGAAAAGCCGCTCGCTCCGCTGACGGGCGATGCCCGGGAAATGGCGGAGGCCGCAGAAAAAGCGGGCATCTGCACGCAGGTCGGCTTCAACTATCTTTGCAATCCGATGCTGAACCTGGCGCGGGAGATGATCGCAGTCGGGGAGCTCGGCGAAGTCCGCGGCTATCGCGGCCTTCATGCCGAGGATTACATGGCCGATGCCGCCGCGCCCTTCACCTTTCGCCACGATCCTGCCGGCGGCGGGGCGCTGGCCGATCTCGGCAGTCACGCGCTGGCGACCGCCGAATTCCTGCTCGGCCCCATCGAGAGGGTGATGGGCGATTGCGTGACTGTCATCGCCAGCCGCCCGGATGGCAGAGGCGGCATGCGCACGGTGGAGACGGATGATGTCGGCCGCGCCTTCCTGCGCTTTGCAAACGGTGCCACCGGTTCCATCGAAGGCAACTGGGTCGCCACCGGCCGCAAGATGCAGCACGATTTCGAGGTCTACGGCACCAAGGGCGCGCTCGCCTTCTCGCAGGAACATTTCAACGAGCTGCATTTCTACTCCACGGCCGACCGAAAGGGCCGGCAGGGTTTCCGCCGCATCGAGGCGGGGCCGGACCACGTGCCCTATGGCCGCTTCTGTGTCGCGCCGGGCCATCAGCTCGGCTTCAACGACCTGAAGGCGATCGAGGTCGCCGGGTATCTGGAAGCGATTGCCGGCCTTCGGCCCGAGCCGTTCAATTTCCGCGCCGGCCTGCGCATCCAGACGCTGGTGGAGACGATCCATGCCTCTGCGCGTGCCGGCACCTGGCGTGTCGTGGATGCCGGCTGAACGAAGGAGGAGAGGAACCATGAAGACGGTTGGAGTGGGCGTCATCGGCGCGGGCGTGATGGGGGCGGAACATGCGCGCATCCTTGCCAGCGATGTCGCGGGCGCACATCTCGTTGCCGTGGCGGACGCCGATCTGTCACGGGCCGAGGCGGTCGGGCAGGGTGCGCGGCCGACGAGCGATGCGCTGGCGCTGATCGCCGATCCCGCGGTCGAGGCTGTCCTCGTCGCCTCACCCGATGCCACGCATCACCGGCTGGTGCTGGCGGCGATCGCGGCGGGCAAGCCGGTTCTGTGCGAAAAGCCGCTTGCCACGAGCACGGCCGAATGCCTGGAGATCGTCGCGGCCGAACAGCATGCGGGCCGGTCGCTGGTGCAGACCGGTTTCATGCGCCGCTTCGATCCGGCCTACCGGGAGCTGAAGGCGACGCTCGACAGCAGGGCGCTCGGCGCCGTGCGCATCCTGCATTGCCAGCACCGCAACGCCGCGGCGCCTGCCTGGTTCACCGGTGCGATGGCGATCACCAATTCGTTGGTGCACGAGATCGATGTCTGCCGCTGGCTGCTCTCGACGGAATACAGTGCCGTCACCGTCATTCCCTGCCCGTCGGAAGCCGAGGGGAGTGGCGACCCTGCGATGTTCGTTTTCGAGACGGAGGCCGGCAGCCTCGTTTCCGTCGAGGTCTTCATGAACGCCGCCTATGGCTATCATGTCCATGCCGAGGCCGTCTGTGCAGGCGGCACGATCGGCATGGCGCATCCGGCGCTCACCCGCACGCGGCGCAACGGCGCGGAGGAGGGGGCCTTTCCGGCAAACTGGGTTCCTCGCTTCCGCGATGCCTATCGCCTGCAGAATCAGGCCTGGATCGACGGCATCCGCAATGGAACGCCGCCCGCCGATGGCTCGACGGCCTGGGATGGCCTCGTCGCCACGTGTCTTGCCGACCAGATCGTCGAGGCAATGGCGACGCGCCGGCGCACGCCGCTCGTGCTGCCGGAACGGGCGCACTGAACCGTGCAACGTGTTGGTGATCGCACCAAACGTTGCGGATTGTTCTTGACTTGCAATGAAAATTGCTTTCTTTCTGATTTTGGAATTACGCTTGCGGACGCGGCCCCTTCGGGCGGCGCCCCCGCATGGAGGAGGCAGCATGTACGGCGCATACGGATTGTTCATTGACGGTGCCTGGTCGGGGCCCGCGCAGGGCGCTTCGGTGGAGATCGCCGATCCCGGCAACGGTGCAGTTCTCGGCAGCGTGCCCGCGGTGAGCGTCGAAGATACGGAGCGCGCAATTTTTGTTGCGGAGCGGGCCTTCCGCAGCTGGAAAGCGACGCCGGCGTGGACACGCGCCGACCTTTTGCACAAGGCCGCCGATGCCATGGCCGCCCGCTCTGCTGAGGCTGCCCGCCAGATCACGCTGGAGACCGGAAAACCGCTCGCCCAGTCCGGCCGCGAATGGAGCCTCGCCGTCGACCAGTTCCGCTGGTACGCCGAGGAGGCACGCCGCATCTATGGCCGCATCGTCGAAAGCCGCGCGCCGGGCGGCCGGCTGGAAGTGTCGCATGAGCCCGTCGGCGTCGTCGCCGCCTTCACCGCCTGGAACTTTCCGGCGGCGCTGATCGCCCGCAAGGTCGCCCCGGCGCTCGCCGCCGGCTGCGCCGTCATCGTCCGGCCCTCCGTCGAGGTGCCCGGCGTCGCGATGATCCTTTTCGATTGCCTGCGCGAGGCCGGCATCCCCGCCGGGGTCGCCAATCTCCTGGTCGGCCCCACAGCCACCACCTACAAGCCCATCATGGCCGCGGCGGCCGTGCGCAAGGTATCGCTGACCGGCTCCACCCGCGTCGGCCAGCAGATGATCCGCGACAGCGCCGAGACGGTGAAGCGCGTCAGCATGGAACTCGGCGGCAATGCGCCGATGATCGTCTTCGACGATGCGGATCTCGACCGCGCGCTCGATCTCGCCGTGCCGACGAAATATGCCAATGCCGGCCAGGTCTGCGTCACGCCGGACCGCTTCTATGTGCACGAGGCGCTGCACGACCGTTTCGTCGAGGGCTTTGCCGTCCGCGCCCGGGCGCTGAAGCTCGGCCACGGCCTCGACGAGGCGACACAGATGGGGCCGCTGATCAACGAGCGCCGCATTGCTGCCATCGAGGAGATCGTCGCCGATGCGCGCGATCGCGGCGGCAGGATCCTTGCCGGCGGGCGACGCCCGGCGGAGATGCATGCCGGCTTCTTCTTCGAGCCCACGGTCATCACCGGCCTGCCGGATGATGCGAAGGCGATCGCCGAGGAGAATTTCGGCCCCATCGCCGCCATCACGCCCTTTGCCACGGCCGACGAGGTCTTCGACCGCGCCAACGCCTCCGAAATGGGCCTGTCCGCCTATGTCTTCACCCGCGATGCCGGCCGCGCCCGCGAGGCGGCAGCACGGCTGGAGGCCGGCATGGTCGGCGTCAACAGCTTTGCCCTGGCCGCGGCCGAGGCGCCCTTCGGCGGCATCAAGGCGAGCGGCATGGGCCGCGAAGGCGGCACCGAGGGCATCCTCGACTATTCCAACGTCAAGCTCGCGCAGATGACGGTCTGAGGGAGGCATCCATGATCCGGAACGGTGTCAAGCAGCGCTGGGCGGAAGGCAAGCCGGTGCTCAACGGCTGGCTTTCCATAGCCAGTTCCTTCAGCGCGGAGATCATGGCCGCGCAGGGCTACGATTCCCTCACCATCGACCTGCAGCACGGCATCGTCGGTTATGACGGCGCTGTGCCGATGCTGCAGGCCATGCGGGCAAGCGGCGTGACGCCGCTGGTGCGCGTGCCCTGGCTCGATCCGGCCGACATCATGAAGGCGCTGGATGCCGGCGCCTACGGCGTCATCTGCCCGATGATCAACACCCGCGCCGAGGCCGAGCGTCTTGTGTCCTATGTGCGCTATCCGCCGGCCGGCGTGCGCAGCTTCGGCCCGAGCCGCGCTTTGTTTTCCGCCGGCCCCGGTTATGCCGCCGAGGCCGACGGCGAGATCATCTGCCTTGCCATGATCGAGACCGCGCAGGCCTATGAGAACCTCGAGGATATCCTCGCCACGCCCGGCCTCGACGGCGTCTATATCGGCCCGGCCGACCTGACGCTCGGCCTGCAGGGCAAGCGCTACGCGCCGGGCTTCGACCGCCGCGAGCCCGAGATGATCGAGGCGATCAAGACGATCCTCCACGCCGCCCACCGGGCCGGCAAGCGGGCGGCGCTGCACAACGGCACGGCGGATTATGCCGCGGAAGCCGTCGGCTGGGGTTTCGATCTCGTGACCGTCTCCAACGACGTCCGCCTGCTCGCCGGCGCCGCCGAGGCGAGCGTCAGGGCCTTCCGCGAGCGCGTGCAGCAGGTCGCTCCCGCCGACACGATCGACACGGGAGGATATTGAATGCCGAGGATCCTGGTGGCCGGCAAGATCCATGCGGACGGCCTTGCCGTGCTGAACTCCGCGCCCCGTATGGTGATCGACTATGTCGAGGAGGTCTCCGCAGCGAGCTACGAGCCGCTCCTGCCGATGGCCGATGCGCTGCTCATCCGCACCCAGCCGCTTCCTGCGGCCTTCATCGCGGGAGCGCCGCAGCTGAAGATCGTTTCCCGCCACGGCGTCGGTTACGATTCCGTCGATGTCGCGGCGCTGAACGGCCGCGGCATCCCGCTCGCCGTGGTCGGCGACGTGAATTCCCGTGCGGTGGCCGAACATGCCGTCATGCTGATGCTCTCGGCCGCGCGGCGCACCGTGCTCTTCGACCGCAGGATGCGTCAGGGCGACTGGAACTACCGCAACAGCCTCGATGCCGACGAGCTCGACGGGCGCACGCTGCTGATCGTCGGCTTCGGCCGCATCGGCCGGCGGCTTGCGCAGATCGGTGCGGCGCTCGGCATGACGGTGCTCGCCTATGACAAGTACCAGGACGCCGCCGGGATTGCGGCCGCGGGCGTGATGCCGGTCGATGACCTCATGGACGGTCTGCATCGTGCCGATGTCGTGTCGCTGCATGTGCCGAAGTCCGGACCCGAGCCGCTGATCGGCGCGGCGGAACTGGCCGTGATGAAGCGCTCGGCCATTCTCGTCAACACGGCACGGGGTGGGCTGATCGACGAAAAGGCGCTGCTGGCCGCGCTGGAGGAGGGACGGCTTTCCGCGGCGGGGCTCGACGTGCTCGATTGCGAGCCGCCGGCCGGCGATGACCCGATGCTTGTCTGCGAGCGGGTGGTGCTCTCCCCGCACAATGCCGGACTTACAGAGGCTTGTGCGCGGCGCATGGCGATCGCCGCGGCGGCAAACATTCTCGATTTCTTCAAGGGGACGCTCGATCCGGCGCTCGTCGTCAACCACGCCGAGATCGCGACATACCGCCCCGCGACGATCGGGGCCTGATCATGACGCTTCTGGCTTTTCGCGATATTGCCAAATCCTACGGCACCGTACCGGTGCTGAAGGGCATCGACCTCGTCGTCGAACCGGGCGAGGTTCTGGCCCTTGTCGGGGAGAACGGCGCCGGCAAATCGACCCTCATGCGCATCGCCGCCGGCCTTGCGCCGCCCTCCTCGGGCACGATGCTGCTGGATGGTGCCCCGGCTCCGGCAAACCTCCATGCTGCCGAGCGGGCGGGCATCGTCATGGTGCACCAGGAGTTCTGCCTCGCCCCGCACCTGACGGTGGCGGAGAATGTCTTCCTTGGCCGCGAGATCACACGCGGCCTTTTCACCGATCGCAGGGCGATGGAGATGCGGGCGCGCGACCTTCTCGCGGAGCTGGGTTCTGCGGCGCAGGTGCGGGCACGGCTCAGCGACCTTCCCGTCTCCGACTGGCAGATGATCGAGCTAGCCAAGGCCTTCGCCCGCCAGCCGAAGCTCATCCTGATGGACGAGCCGACCGCCGTGCTTTCGGCGACCGAGGCCGGCAACCTCTTTGCGCGCATGCGGGCCTTCCGTGCGGCGGGCGGCTCGGTGATCTTTACCTCGCATCGCCTCGACGAGGTGAAGGCGATCGCCGACCGGGTCGCGGTGCTGCGTGATGGTCAGATCGTGCGTGTCGAACAGGCGTGCGACATTTCCGAGGATGCTATGGCCGAGGCGATGGTTGGCCGGCCGCTGGCCGAGATCTACCCGCCGCGTCGTGGCGCGGCCCTGCGAAAGCCGCTTCTCAGCGTGATCGGCCTCACGGCGCCAGGCGCGGTGGAAGAGGCGACGCTGGAGATTCGAGAAGGCGAGGTGCTCGGCATTTCCGGCCTTGTCGGGTCCGGCCGCACCGAGCTTTTTGAGGCACTGCTTGGCCTGCGCCCGGCGAAATGCACGTCTTTCGTGCTGCGCGGCGAAAAGCGCCGGCTGCCGGCGGCGCGCGAGGCCTGGGGGTTGAAGCTCGCCTACCTGACGGAGGACCGAAAGGGCAAGGGCCTGCTGCTCGGCAAGCCGCTAGCGGAAAACGTCGCCCTGACCAGCGGCGCGATCGCCGGCACGGCCTGGATCGACCGGTCTGCCGAGCGGCGCGATCTCAAGGCGGCCGTCGCGCGCTACGACATCCGCACCGGCCGGCTCGATGTCACGGCGAGCGCGCTCAGCGGCGGTAACCAGCAGAAGGTGCTGATCGCCAAGACGTTGGGGGCGGAACCGGATCTCGTCGTCTTCGACGAGCCGACGCGCGGCGTCGATATCGGCGCCAAGCAGCAGATCTACGAAATCATCGCGGGGCTCGCCGCCGCGGGCAAGGCGATCGTCGTCATCTCCTCGGAGATGCAGGAGATCGTCGGCCTGTCCGACCGGGTGCTCGTCATGCGGCGCGGCCGTATCGCCGGCGAGCTTTCCGGCGATGTCATCAGCGAGACCGACATTATCCGATTTGCCATGGGCCTCGAAGAAAAGGGTCCGCAGGAGGAGGCAAGCCTTTGACCGACATCACCGCCACGTCTGCCGGCAACGCAGCCGCGTCGCCGGGCCGCACCCTCGTCGGCCTGTTCGGGGCCGCCGGTCCGCTCATCGCGCTCATCCTCCTGATGCTGGTCGGCACGCTGATGAGCGACAGCTTCCTCGGCGCGGAGAACCTTTCGAACGTCTTCACCCGCAGCGCCATCATCGGCATCATCGCGGTCGGCGCTACCTTCGTCATTACGGCGGGCGGGCTGGACCTGTCGGTCGGTTCTCTCTCGGCGCTCGTCGCCGGCATGACGATCATGTTCATGAATTCGGCGGCCGCCACGCTCGGCGACGGTTGGCAGCTCGCCGCCGCCGGCATCCTCTTCTCGCTGGTCATCGGTGCGGCCGCGGGCTTCATCAACGGCTTCATGATCGTGCGTGGGCGTGTCGAGGCCTTCATCGTCACGCTCGGCGCCATGGGCATCTTCCGCTCGGTCATTACCTGGCTTGCCGATGGCGGCTCCATCTCGCTTGATTTTTCGCTGCGGGATGCGGTGCGGCCGATCTATTACGGTCAGGTCTTCGGTATCGCCGTGCCGATCATCGTGCTTGTCGTCATCGCCATCCTCGGTGAGCTGACGCTGCGCCGCATGCGCTTCGGTCGCCATGTCGCCGCCATCGGCTCGAACCGGCACGTCGCCTTCTATTCGGCGATCCCCGTCAGCCGCGTGCGCATCCTCACCTATGTCATCCAGGGGCTCTGCGTCGCCGTCGCCACCGTCATTTACGTGCCGCGCCTTGGCGCCGCCACGCCCTCCACCGGTCTCATGTGGGAGCTGGAGGCGATCGCCGCCGTCATCATCGGTGGCACGGCGCTCAGCGGCGGTTTCGGCCGCATCTGGGGCACCATCGTCGGTGTGCTGATCCTCGGTTTCATCAGCAACATCCTCAACCTCACCGGCTTCGTCAGCCCCTATCTCAACGGCGCCTTCCAGGGGGCGATCATCATCATCGCCGTGCTTTTGCAGCGTGACCGGGCGCAGGGCTGACGCTTCATTTCACTTCAACAGGGAGACAAGTGAATGTTCCATCGATTGAAATCCATGCTCGCCGCAGCTGCGGTGGCCGTTGCCGCCTTCACGGCGCCCGCCCTTGCCGCCGACGCCGTCATCGGCGTCTCGATCCCGGCGGCGACGCACGGCTGGACGGGCGGCCTCAACTACCACACCAAACGCACGATCGACCGGATGAAGGAAGCCTTCCCAAACATCGATTTCGTGCTGGCGACCTCCTCCAGCGCGACGCAGCAGGTCAACGACATCGAGGACCTGATGGCGCGCAACATCAACGCGCTTGTCGTGCTGCCCTTTGAATCCGACCCGCTGACCGAGCCGGTCAAGGCCGCCAAGGCCAAGGGCGTGTTCATCGCCACCGTCGACCGCGGCCTTGCGGAAGAGGGTATCGAGGATCTCTATGTCGGTGGCGACAACCCGCAATACGGCACGGCGGCCGCCGAGTACTTCAAGAAGAAGTTCCCGGACGGCGGCAAGATCGTCGTGATGCGCGGCATCCCGACGGCGATCGACAACATCCGCATCGACGCCTTCAATGCTGCTCTGAAGGATACGAAGATCGAAGTGCTCGACATGCAATATGCCAACTGGAACCCGGACAAGGGCTTCGAGGTGATGCAGGACTACCTGCAGCGCTTCCCTCAGATCGACGGCGTGTGGGCCGGTGACGACGATGCGGCGCTTGGCGCCATCGAGGCGATCAAGCAGGCCGACCGCAAGAATGTTACGGTGCTCGGCGGTTCGGGCATGAACAAGGTCATCAAGCTTGTCATGGACGGCCACGATATGGTCGATGCCGACATTTTCTACCCGCCGACGCTGATCATCCCGGCGATCGAGCTCGTCACGATGAAATACGCCACGCAGGCCCCGATCAATGGCCGCTACGTGCTCGGCAGCCCGCTGATCACCAAGGACAATGCCGCGGAATACTATTTCCCCGACGCGCCCTATTGATAGCAGGCCCGGAGCACGCCTCCCGGCCTCCCGCCATGCTCCCGGGCATGGCGGGATGTGCCGTTTCCGGGCGAGCGTTGCAGACTTCGGTTTTATGCAATACTGCAAATATGGACCGGCACCGGCTCATCCCGGATCCGAAACAGTACCATCCGGGGAGTAGGCCGTATGCCGAGGGTAAAGCAGTCCGATCAGCCGCCGCCGAAGACGGCGAACTACGAGACCTTCGTCAACATCGTCACCGAGGCCTATCCGAACCTGTCCGACCGCTTCCAGCAGGTTGCCCGCTTCATCACGCAGAACCCGAACATCGTGGCGATGCAGTCGATCAACGCCATTGCCGAACAGTGCGGCGCGCACCCTTCCATCCTCGTGCGCTTCGCCCAGCATTTCGGCTTTTCCGGCTTCAAGCAGCTCCAGTCGGTGTTCCAGAGCCGCCTGTCGACGGCCGCACCCGGCTATCGCGAGCGCATCAGCGCGCTCGACGTCGACCTGGAAAAGACCAAGCGCAAAGGCAATCTCGGCTTCCTGCACGACCTCGTCGTGCGTGACATCGCCACCTTGCAGGAGCTCCTGAACACCACGACGGAGGAGAGCCTGTCGCAGGCGGCGCGCGCGCTGAAGAATGCCAACACCATCTTCATCGCCGGCCAGCTGCGCTCCGAGCCGATCGCCAAGTTCCTGCGCTACGTGCTCTCCATGCTGCAGTGCCGGGTCATCCTGCTCGATCCCGCCGGCGGCCTAGCGCCCGAAATGGCCAAGGTCATGGGCAAGAAGGACGTGCTGGTCGCCATCGCCTTCCGCCACTATGCCAAGGAGGTGGTGACGATCGCCGATGTCGCGGCCGAGAACGGCACGCCCATCGTCGCGATTACCGACAGCCAGCTCTCGCCGCTCGCCAAGAACGCGGCCGTGCTCTTCACCATCCCGGAAGACGAATATTCCTTCTCGCGCTCGCTTGCCGCGCCGATGTGCCTGACGCAGACCATCGCGGTGGCACTTGCGGCCCTCCTGCAGGAGGACAAGAAGGGCTCGCCCGAGATCCCGACGGTCACGGGCAGGCAGCGGCGCAAGAGCTAGAGCAATTCCAGCAAAAGTGCGTAGCGGTTTTGCGTCCGGAAATGCTCCAGCCACGGCCCTTCAGCCGGTGATCTCCTCGACCCTGACGAAGCGGCCTTCCGCCTTGGAGCGGATGGCGGCCTCGGCCAGCACCAGCGCCTTCTCGCCGTCGTCGAAGGTCACGTCCGGCGCAGCGTTGGCGGCGACGCAGTGCAGGAAGGATTTCAGGCCGATCTCGAAGGCTTCGACGTAGCGCTCGATGAAGAAGTCGAGATAGGGTTCGCCTGCGCCGGTGGCGGTCGCGGTGAAGCGCTCGACCTGGTGGGCGCGCCGGTTGCCGGAGATCAGCATGCCCTTTGCGCCGAACAGCTCGACGCGCTGGTCGTAGCCATAGGCGGCAGCGCGGGAATTGTTGATGTGGCAGAGCTTGCCGCTCGCGGTGCGCAGGACGATCATCGTGGAATCGACGTCGTCGAATTCCGTAAGCGTCGGGTCGATGAGCGTGCTGCCGGTGGCGAAGACCTCGACGGGCTCCTCGCCCAGCATGAAGCGGGCAAGGTCGAAATCGTGGATGGTCATGTCGCGGAAGATGCCGCCGGAAACCTTGAGATAGTCACGCGAGGCGAGGCCAGGATCGCGGGAGGTGATGATCACCTGCTGGAGATCGCCGATCTTGCCGGCGTGCACCGCGTCGCGCGCGGCCCGGTGGCCCGGATCGTAGCGGCGGTTGAAGCCGATCTGGACCGGCCTGTCGAAGCCGGCGATGGCCTTGCGGCAGGCGACGACACGGGCAAGCGAAAGGTCGATCGGCTTCTCGCAGAAGATCGGCTTTCCGGCGCGCGCGGAGGCCTCGATGAGGTCGGCATGGGTGGCCGTGGAGGTGGCGATCAGCACGGCGTCGGCAAGGGCGATCGCTTCGTCGGCGCTGGCGGCGACCGGGCAGCCATAAAGCCGGCCGATCTCCTCGGCGGCGGCGGCCAACGGGTCGTAGACGGCGGCAAGCGTGGCGCCTGCGGTGCGGGCGATGGTGGCCGCGTGCATCTTGCCGATGCGCCCGCAGCCGAGCAGTGCGATCCTCGTCATGGTTCCTCCTCCTGATGTGATGGATGGATTGCAAAAAAAGTTGCATGTATTGAATTTCGTCAATATTAATTCTGAAGAGGGTTTTTGCAACCCCGTTCCGGGCGGCCAGAATGTGGAGGAGGAGAGCATGGCGGAGTTTCCCTTGGCCGGGCGCCGTTTGCGGCTCGGCGTTATCGGCGGCGGGCAGGGCAGTTTCATCGGCAAGGTGCATGCGCGTGGCGCGCGGCTTTCGGGCCGCTGGGATGTGGTGGCCGGCGCGCTGTCGTCCCGCCCGCAGGTGGCGCAGGAATCTGGCCGCGCCTGGCTCCTTGCGGACGATCGCATCTATACGGACTATCGCGTGATGGCCGAGCGTGAGGCGGCGCGGCCGGACGGCATCGACGCCGTGGCAATCACCACGCCGAACAATTCCCACCACGCCATCGCCGTCGCCTCCCTGGAAAAGGGCATCGACGTCATCAGCGATAAGCCGCTGACGACCACGCTCGACGATGCGCTCGACCTGGTGCGCCGTCAGAAGGAGACGGGCCTCGTCTTCGGCGTCACCTATGCCTATGCCGCCTCCGCCATGGTGCGCCAGGCTCGCCAGATGATCGCGGAGGGCGCGCTCGGCAAATTGCAGCAGGTGCACGTCGAGTATTTCCAGGAATGGGCGCTGACGCCACCGAGCGAGGCCGGAGCCGGCGCCCAGTGGCGCGTCGATCCCGCCATCGTCGGTCCCACTTTCACGACCGGCGATATCGGCACCCATTGCCATCATCTCGGCGCCTTCGTTTGCGGTCGCCCCGTCACCGCCGTCCGGTCGGAGTTCCACACGCTCGGCCCGCCGAAGGCGCTGGAGGACACGGCCTTCATGCATGTGCGCTACGAGGGCGGCATTCCCGGCACCATCATGATCTCGCAGGTCGCGCCCGGCGCCCATTGCGGCCTGCGCATCCGCGTCTTCGGCGACAAGGCGAGCCTGGAATGGAACCAGGAGGAGCCGGAGCTGCTGCATGTCCGCCGCTTCGGCGAGCCGGCTTGCGTGCTGACGCGCGGCGAGGGGGCGGGCATCGGCACGCATGCGGCGCGTTTCGTGCACATGCCGCGCGGCCATCCGGAAGCGCTGAGCGACGCTTGGGGCAATCTCTACGAGGAATTCGCCATCGCCATCGAGGCGCGCCGTCTCGGCCGGACCCTGCCCGAGGGGCTGCTCGCCTATCCGACGGTGGTGGACGGCGCGCTCGGCGTGAAGTTCATCGAGGCGGCGCTGGCCTCCAGCCAGTCGGGCGGCGCCTGGGTGGGCTGCTCTCTGCCATCGTGATATGCAATAAGTATTGCAATAATTTTTAACATGAAATAAGAGTTTCCGGACAGTGGCCGCCGCGAAAAGGCCGGCTGAGGGAGGTTTACCATGTCCATCATCCGCCTGACCATGGCGCAAGCTCTGGTGCGTTACCTGTGCAACCAGTTCACCGAGATCGACGGGGAGCGCGTACCGCTGTTTCCCGGCGTCTTCGCCATTTTCGGCCATGGCAATGTAACATGCCTTTCCGAGGCGCTGGAGGCGGTCAAGGACACGCTGCCCACCTGGCGCGGCCAGAACGAGCAGTCGATGGCGCTTGCCGCGATCGGCTTTGCCAAGGCGACGCGGCGCCGCCAGATCATGGTGGCGACCAGCTCCATCGGCCCGGGAGCGCTGAACATGGTGACGGCGGCCGGCGTGGCGCATACCAACCGCCTGCCCATCCTGCTTCTCGCCGGCGACAGTTTCGTCAACCGCCGGCCCGATCCGGTCATGCAGCAGGTCGAGCATTTCGGCAATCCGACCATCACCGTCAACGATGCCTTCAAGGCCGTGACGCGCTACTGGGACCGCATCGTCCATCCCGAGCAGATCCTCTCCTCGCTGCCGCAGGCCGTCGCCGTCATGCTGGATCCCGCCGATTGCGGCCCGGCTTTCCTGGCTCTGCCGCAGGATGTGCAGGAGATCGCCTGGGACTATCCCGAAAGCTTCTTTGCGCCGACGATCCACAAGGCGCCGCGCCCGCGGCCGGATCGTGACAGCCTTGCGGAGGCCGTGCGCGTGCTGAAGGCGGCAAAACGCCCGCTGATCATCTCCGGTGGCGGCGTGCGCTATTCCGGCGCGGAAACGGCGCTCGCCGCCTTTGCCGAAAAGCACGGCATCCCGCTCTGCGAGACCATTGCCGGCAAGGGCACAGTCACCCATGACCATCCGGCCCATGTCGGCCCGATCGGCATCGTCGGCTCCACCTCGGCCAATGCGCTGGCGGGCGAAGCCGACGTGGTGCTCGCCGTCGGCACGCGCCTCATGGATTTCACCACCGGTTCCTGGACCGCCTTCTCGCCCGATGCCCGCTTCGTCTCGATCAATGCGGCCCGCTGGGATGCCAACAAGCACCGCGCCGTCGCCGTCGTCGGCGATGCGCTGGAGACGGTCTCCGAACTGGATGCCGTGATCGGCGACTACAAGGCGGATGCCGGCTGGACGGAGAAGGGCCGGCGCGAATTCGCAAAATGGAACGCGGCGCTCGACGGCTACCAGAAGCCGACCAATGCACCGGTGCCGACCTATGCCCAGGTCGTCGGCATCGTCAATGCCAAGGCCGGGGAGCGTGACCTTCTGATCACCGCCGCCGGCGGCCTGCCGGGCGAGGTGATGAAGAACTGGCGCGTCAAGGCGCCGAACACCTTCGACTGCGAGTTCGGCTTCTCCTGCATGGGTTACGAGATCGCCGCCGGCTGGGGCGCCGCCATGGCCGATCCCACCCGCACGCCGATCGTCATGATCGGCGACGGCACCTACATGATGATGAACTCGGACATTTATTCGACCGTGCTGTCCGGCCACAAGATGATCCTCATCGTCTGCGACAACGGCGGTTATGCCGTCATCAACCGCCTGCAGAACGCCAAGGGCACGCCGGGGTTCAACAATCTCCTGAAGGATTGCCGCGTCAAGGAACCGTTCGCGGTCGATTTCGCCAAGCACGCCGAGGCGATGGGGGCTCTCACCCGCCGGGTCGAAAGCCTTGCCGATCTCGGCGACGCCGTTGAATGGGCACAGACGACCGACCGCACCACCGTCATCACCATCGTCTCCGACGCCTTCACCTGGACGCCGGGCGATGCCTGGTGGGATGTCGGCGTGCCGCAGGTGAGTGCGCGGGCAGAGGTCAATGCCGCGGCGGCCGACCAGCAGGCCGGCCGCAGGAAGCAGCGCGTCGGCGTTTAACCGCTTGGCCTTCGGCAGAACTGGCCGGGCCCGGCATGCGAAAGCGTGCCGGGTCTCTTTCTTGGTGGCGCGGCGACAGGACCGCCTCTCACCGCGCCCGCATCTGAAGATGCATCATTTCCAGAAGCTTGCCGACATCCGAAGGGCTGCCGATCGCGATGATCTTCAGTGTTCCCGCCTGTGGATCGAATGCCGTCTGGAGATGCAGTGGCGGGGTGCCGGCGTTCCCGGTAAGTGCGACGGCCTGGAGAAATGTCGCCATGCGTTCCGCGGCCTCGAGCGTGATGTCGGGGATGTCCGTTATGCAGGTCGTGCGCGCGCTCCCGTCCAGTTCGCTTCCCCCGCTTGCGACGCCGGCAAGCGTGTCTAGATCGACCCGGAGGATGCGGTAGGACTTTCCGACCCGCGTTGCAGGCAGCCGCCCGTCGTGGATGTACCGCAGCACGGTTTTCGGGTGCAGGTTCAGCTGCTGCGCTGCCTGTTCGACGGTCAAAAGCTGTTGCGTCATGTGATGTGCTCTGATTTATTCCCTATTGCTCTATATAAATAGATTTTTATGGAACATTGAAGGACGTTGAGATGGTAATTCAACCGCAAGGGAATGTCGACAAGACAAGCGATGCCGCTGGTGAAATGAAAGCCCGCATGCGCGGCGATCTGCGCGCCGCCATAAAGGAGGGCCGCCCCGACGAGGCAAAACTGATCCGGACGCTCGTCGCGGCGATCGACAACGCCGAAGCGCCGCCGCTTCAGCCGGGGCACCGTGCCGCAGATCACCACAGCTTCCGCGACGGGTCGGCGGAGGTCGATCGGCTTTCCCTGAGCGCTGCGCAGGTGCAGGCGATCCTGCTGGCCGACATCGCCGAGCGCGAGCGCGCGGCCGCCGAGATGGACCGCCATCAACGGCCGGATCGCGCCGATGCCCTGCGTGCCGAAGCGCGGCTTGCAAAACGCTACATTCTGGAATGAGGCCGTAAGCAGCCGGCTGATTCCGCGCCGGTCTCCACCCTTGCAAGGTCAGTTGCCCGGGTCTATCGACGATCCGATGAAAACCGTCGTCCATGAGGACTGCCATGCATGAGATTCGGAAAATCGAGGCGGCTGACAAAATCGGCTTCTACCGCGAGCTGCTCGCCCAGGCCGAGGGCTTGCTACATGGCGAGCGCGATGCCATCGCCAACGCGGCGAACCTCTCCGCGCTGATCTTCGGCGCGGTCGCCGATCTCAACTGGGCGGGCTTCTACTTCCTGAAAACGCCGCAGGAACTGGTGCTCGGGCCGTTCCAGGGCAAGGTCGCCTGTGTGCGCATCCCTGTCGGCAAGGGCGTCTGCGGCAGCGCGGTGGCCGAGCGCAAAAGCCAGCTCGTGCGGGATGTGCATGCCTTTCCGGGGCATATTGCCTGCGATGCCGCCTCGCGCTCGGAACTCGTCACGCCGCTCGTCCGCGACGGCGTCGTGTTTGGTGTTCTCGATCTCGACAGCCCGCTGCCCGGCCGGTTTACGGCGGAGGATCAGGCCGGCTTCGAAGCGCTCGCCGCACTCTACGTCTCGGCGAGCGATCTCTGAAACGGCAGGCGCCCGGCTTTCACCGGGCGTTTTTTGTTTGTGGCAGCGGAGGGGAGGCCTTAAGCCGCCTTCTTGCCGGCGTCGAACGGGATCTCGATGTCGACGGCAAGCGTCGAAACCTGCGCGCCGCGCTCCATCTTGATCGAGACCTTCTCGTCATCAACCTGCATGTGCTTGGAAATTGCCTTCAGGATCTCGTCGCGCAGCTTGTTGACGAGGTCCACGTCACCGGTGGCGGCCCGCTCATGGGCGAGCAGCACCTGCAGTCGCTCGCGCGCTGCCGGCGCCGACTGGGCGCGGGAGAAGAAACGGAACAGATTCATGCCGCCTTCCTTCCGAAAATCTTGCCGAGGAAGCTGCGCTTGTCGCCGGGGATCGTGACCGGCAGGGTCTCGCCCTTGAGGCGACGGACAGCTTCGAAATAGGCGAGTGCCGGAGCCGAGCGTCCGTCGGCGAGCGTCACCGGAGCCCCGACGTTCGAGGCGCGCAGCACGTCCATGCTCTCGGGGATGATGCCGAGCAGCGGGATGGAGAGGATTTCCAGGACGTCGTCGACCTTCAGCATGTCGCCGCGCTCGGCGCGCACGGCGTCGTAGCGCGTCAAAAGCAGGTGCTTTTCGACGCGCTCGCCGTTCTCCGCCCTCAGCGTCTTGGAATCGAGCAGACCGATGATGCGGTCCGAATCGCGTACGGACGAGACTTCCGGATTGGTGACGACGATCGCCACGTCGGCGTGGCGCATGGCAAGGGTCGCGCCGCGTTCGATGCCGGCCGGGCTGTCGCAGATCACCCAGTCGAAGGCGTTCTTCAGGGCGGCGATGACCTGCTCGACACCCTCGGGCGTGAGATTGTCCTTGTCGCGGGTCTGGGACGCCGGCAGCAGGTAGAGCGTCTCGACGCGCTTGTCGCGGATCAGCGCCTGCGTCAGCTTGGCTTCGCCCTGGATGACGTTGACGAGGTCATACACGACGCGGCGTTCCGCACCCATGACGAGGTCGAGATTGCGCAGGCCGACGTCAAAATCCACGACCACGACCTTCTCGCCGTTTTGCGCCAGCGCGGCGCCGAGCGCGGCAGACGACGTCGTCTTGCCGACGCCGCCCTTGCCCGATGTGACCACGATTACCTTGCCCATTGACCTCTCCGTTGTTTGAACCGTCCTCGGTTCAGCCGAGTGTTGCTGCCTTGATTGCTTCGCCTTCCAGCCAGATCTGCACGGGTTTGCCGCGCAGGTCTGGTTCCATGTCGTCGGCGGTCTTGTAGAAGCCGTCGATGGCGATCAGTTCTGCTTCGAGCTTGCGGCAGAAGATGCGCGCAGAAGCATTGCCCATTGTGCCGGCCATGGCCCGGCCGCGCAGCGGGCCATAGACGTGGATCGAGCCGCCGGCGACGATTTCCGCGCCTGATGCGACCGAGCCGATGATGGTGACATCGCCTTCGGGAAAGAAAATGGACTGGCCCGAGCGGATAGGGCGGGCGACGACCATCGACGGCACCGCCTGCATCGGCGGCGGGCTTGCAGGCACCACGACCGATTCGGCGGGCTGTTCCGCCTTTTCCGTCTTCTTTGCCTTGCCGGCCTTTTCCGTACGTTCCTCCGCAACCGGCGCCTCGATGTCGCCGGCCGGGCGGCCGTCGGTCATGGCCGGTGGCATGTCTGCGCCGAGCAGCGAGGACCGCGCGCCTTCGATGCCCATGACGCGCACGTTGCGGGCGTTCAGCTGGTTGACGAGTTCGCGAAGCTCCGCCTTCTCGATATCCAGCCCATCGACATCCAGCACCACCGGACGCCGCAGGAAGAAGCCGGCGGACCGCGCCGCCAGATCGTCAAGCCGCACCAGCCAGTCCTCGAAGGGCAGCTCCGGGGTCAGCGCAAGCGCAAGGAAAGAGCGCCCCTTGAGGCGGATCGGCCGTGGTTGGGTTAACACGTCAGTCATTTTCGTTAATTTTCGGTTGCTTCGGTGTACCGATGGAATGGTTAACAAAAGGTTAATTTGCAGGTCTGGCTGGCGCGAGGCATGCGCCCTGAGGCGCCCGTGCAACGGTTCGCGTGAAGCGGGAAAAGTTAGGGTTTTCGCGTGCGGCTATCGCGGCAAACACAAAAAAGCCCGCCGGCGCACGATGCGACCGGCGGGCAGGCTTGGGGGAGCGTTGATCGGGCGTTAGGCAGCCATGCTGTCCTGAACGAAATGCCCTGGTGAGACCTCGCGGTAGGTGCGCTTGGGCGGCACATAGCCGTGCGGGCGCAGCGGGCTCTTGATCTCCTCGTTGAGCGGAGGGTTCAACTGGCCGCGCCGGGCAGGGTCGGGGATCGGCACGGCGGAGATGAGGCGGCGTGTATAGGCGTGCTGCGGATTGTCGAAGATTGCCGCCCGTGGGCCGATCTCGACGATCTCGCCGAGGAACATCACGGCGACGCGATGGCTGACACGCTCCACCACCGCCATGTCGTGCGAGATGAAGAGATAGGCGAGGCGGTGCTGTTCCTGCAGATCCAGCAGGAGGTTCGAAACCTGCGCCTTCACCGACACGTCGAGCGCCGAGACCGCTTCGTCGGCGACGATGAGCTTCGGCTGCAGCGCGATCGCCCGGGCAATCGAGATGCGCTGGCGCTGGCCGCCGGAAAATTCGTGTGGATGCCGGTCGGCCATCGCTGCGGAGAGGCCGACCTGCTGCAGGAGTTCGGCCACCCTGTCCTTCGCCTCGCGCCGCCCCATCAGGCCATGCGCGAGCATGGGTTCGGCAATCGCCGAGCCGATGGTGATGCGCGGGTTGAGCGAGGCGAACGGATCCTGGAAGATCATCTGCGAGGTGCGGCGCATGGTGCGCAGCGAACCGGCGCTCGCCTTCGTCACATCCTGCCCGTCGACCGTGATCGAACCGGCGCTCGGATCAACGAGGCGCATGATGGCCCGGCCGGTGGTGGATTTGCCGCAGCCCGATTCGCCGACTAGCGCCAGCGTCTCGCCGGGCTTCAGGTCGAAGGAGACGCCTTCGACCGCATGGATCTGCCCCTGCGGCAGCGCGAAGCGGACCGCGAGTTTTTCCACCTTCAGGATCGACTGCACGCCATCGGGAACGGGCGACGTCACGCCGCCGTCGCTGGCCTCGCCGGTGGCGGGATCGACATTCGGGAAGCGGCGGGGTGCAGCAGCGTCGCCCATCGTGCCGAGGCGCGGGATGGAGGCGAGCAGCGCCCTGGTATAGATCGCCTTGGGCGCCGCGAAGATTTGCGGCGTCGGGCCGGTCTCGACCATGTCGCCGCGGAACATCACGAGGGTGCGGTCCGCCACCTCGGCGACCACGCCCATGTCATGGGTGATGAAGAGCACGCCCATGTTCTCCTCGCGCTGCAGTTCGCGCAGCAGATGGAGGATTTCGGCCTGCACGGTCACGTCGAGCGCGGTCGTCGGCTCGTCGGCGATAAGCAGTTTCGGGCGGCAGGCGAGTGCCATGGCGATCATCACGCGCTGGCGCATGCCGCCGGAGAACTTGTGCGGATATTCGTTGAGACGGCTTTTCGCGGCGGGGATGCGCACGCGCTCCATCAGCCGCAGCGCTTCGGCCTCCGCGGCGCTCCATGACAGGGCCCGGTGCAGCACCAGGGCCTCGGCAACCTGGTTGCCGATGGTGAAGACCGGATTGAGCGAGGTCATCGGCTCCTGGAAGATCATGCCGATCGTGCCGCCGCGCACCGAGCGCATCTCCGCTTCGCTCACCTTCAGGAGGTCGCGTCCTTCGAGCAGGATGCGGCCTTCGCAGCGCGCCCGGCCTGCCGGCAGGAGGCGCATGGTGGACAGTGCGGTGACGCTTTTGCCCGAACCCGATTCGCCGACGATGGCGACGGTCTCGCCGGCATTCACCTCGACGTTGATGTCGCGGATGACGGCGCGCCACCCCTCGGCAGTCTTGAAGGAGGTCGTCAGGTTCTCGACCGAGAGCACCGGCCGGTTCGTGGGAGCGGTCATGGTCAGCTTTCCTTCGCAAGGCGCGGATCGACGAGATCGCGCAGCCCGTCGCCGAGCAATTGCAGGGCGAGGACCGAGAAGACGATGGCAAGGCCCGGAAACACCATCAGCCAGGGGGCGTTGTTCATGTATTCGCGGCCGGAGGCGAGCATGGTGCCCCAGGTCGGCATATCGGTGGAAACCCCGACGGCGAGGAAGGACAGGCTTGCTTCCGCGAGCATCGCCGAGGCGAAGACGAAGGTCGCCTGCACGAGGATGGGCGAGGCGAGGTTGAGCAGCACATGGCGCGTCAGGATCTGCCAGGTCGGCAGGCCCATGGCGACGGCGGCCTCGATGTAGGGCAGCTCGCGCAGCACCAGTGTCGAGCCGCGCACGATACGGGCAAGACGCGGCGCATAGGTGATGCCGAGCGCCAGAATGACCGTGGTGAGCGACGGCCCGAGCGCAGCGACTAGCGCGATGGCGAGCAGGATGTCCGGGAAGGACATCATGGCGTCGAGAAGCCGGGAGATCGGCGCGTCGAGCTTGCGGAAGAAACCGGCTGCGACCCCCATGATGACGCCGAGCACCGTGGAGATGCAGACGACGCCGAGGCTGACAAGCAGCGAGATGCGTCCCGCATAGATGGCGCGGGAAAAGATGTCGCGGCCGAATTCGTCGGTACCGAAGACATGGGCGAGGGACGGCGGCTTCAGCTTGTTGACGATTGACAGCTTGTTCGGCGCATAGGGCGCGACCCACGGGGCGAGGATCGCCGCCACGAGCACGATGGCAAGGATGATCGCGCCGATGAGGATGGCCTTGTTGCGGAAGAGCCGCCGCAGGCCGGAAACGAGCGGCATGGAGAGGGAGGCGGTCATCATAGGCGCACCCGCGGATCGACGAGG
Organism: Shinella sp. JR1-6; assembly: GCF_004284735.1. Classification (NCBI taxonomy): domain Bacteria; kingdom Pseudomonadati; phylum Pseudomonadota; class Alphaproteobacteria; order Hyphomicrobiales; family Rhizobiaceae; genus Shinella; species Shinella sp. JR1-6. The sequence goes on from NZ_SHMI01000037.1 coordinate 26,196, forward strand.
ATGTAGAGCATGTCGACGATGAAGTTGATGAGCACGTAGATCGCCGCGACGACGAGCAGCGTGCCCTGAATGACGGGATAGTCGCGGCGCAGCACGGCCGAGACCACGAGATTGCCGACGCCCGGCAGGCCGAAGACCGTTTCCGTCACCACCGCGCCGGCGACCAGCATGGCGATGGAGAGGCCGATCACGGTGATGATCGGGATCAGGGCGTTCTTCAGCGCATGTTTCAGGATGACGCGCCGCTCGCTCGCCCCCTTGGCGCGGGCGGTGCGCACATAGTCGTCACCCAGAACGTCCAGCATGGCGGCACGGGTGAAGCGGGTGATCAGTGCCGAATTGACGATGCCGAGCGCCACGGCAGGCAGCACGAGATGGTGCAGCCGCTCGAGGAAGGCCGTGTCCGGCCCGCCGTAGCCGGAGGCCGGGAACCAGCCCTGGCCGACGGCGAAGACCTGGATGAGCATGAGGCCGAGCCAGAAGCTCGGCACGCTTGCCGCCACCATGGTCAGCGTCACGACGACCTGGTCGAACAGCGTGCCCCGCTTGACGGCCGAGAGGATGCCGACCGGCAACGCGATCGCAACCGCGATCAGGATCGAGAACAGCGTGAGGAAGAAGGTCGGCTCCGCCCGTGCGGCAAGCGCCGAGGTCACCGGCTGGTTGAGGAAGATCGACTGGCCGAGATCGCCCTTCAATATGCCGAGCACGAACTGGCCATACTGGGTGATCAGCGGCGCATCGAGCCCCATTTTCGTGCGCAGTTCGGCGATGTCCTGCGGGGTCGCATCCGACCCCAGCATCACGGCGGCGGGATCGCCCGGTGTCACGCGGACGATGACGAAAACCACCGTCACGACGAGGGCGAGCACGATGGCCATGCCCCCTAGCCGGTTCAACAGTGCCCGGACGATCCTTGCCATGATTTCCCCCTTACTTCTTGGGCGTTACGTTCCAGAAATGCGGCCAGTAGGTCGGCTTGTAGTCGGAGATACCGGCGCCGACGCCCGTGACCGCGTTGAAGTTGCCCACCTTGAAGAGCGGCGCATCGTCGTAGATCACGGTCTGGATGCCTTCCCAGGCCGTCTGCTTGTCCGTGTCGGACACGGCGTTCATGTAGGTGGCGACGGCCGACGCCTTCTGCTCGGAAACATACCAGCCCGGATAGGTGTCGGTGATCGTGTTGATCGTCGTCGGGTCACCCGGGAAGTTGGAATGGGTGATGAAGATGTCCCATTCCTTCGGGTCGGCGCGGCGGGTCGTCAGGGTCGCCCAGTCCACCACCTGCAGGTCGACCTTGAAACCGGCGGCTTCGAGATAGGCCTTGGCGACCTCGCCGATCTTGTAGTGGAACTCGTACTGGCGGCTGGTCATCAGGCGCAGCGGCGTGCCGTCATAGCCGGCATCTGCAAGCAGCTTGCCGGCCTCTTCCGGATCGCCCTCGCCGTAGCGCGCAACGCCCGCCTCGGTGTACCAGAGCGAACCCTTCGGGAAGATCGAGGCATCGACGCTGAAGAAGCGCTCGTCGGAGAAGGCGGCGAGCATCATGTCGTTCGGGTTGAGCGCGGCCTGCACGGCCTGGCGCAGTTCCTTCTTGATGAGCAGGCCTTCCTTCATGTTCATGTTGAGCGAGGCCCAGCCGGTGTTCTCGTAGATCACGGCCTTCGCCTTGCCGCTCGCCTCGACGCGCTCATAGGCGCTGACCGGCAGGGAATCGGCAAAGTCGAACTGTCCGGAAATCAGGCCCTCGACGCGGGTGTTTGCGTCGGGAACCGGCACGAAGCGGATCTCCTTGGCGATCGCCACGCGCCTGCCGGCATAGTTGCTGGGCTCGCCCTCGGGCGAGGTGTAGCCGTCGAAGCGGACGAGCTGGGTATACTGGTCGGGCTTGCGCTCCTTCAGGGCATAGGGGCCGGTGCCGACGAATTCGGTCAGCGTGTCGGCGATCTTCTCCGAGGGCATGATGACGGAAGCCTGCGAGAAGGTGGCGAGCAGCGGCGCGTAGCGCGACTTCAGCTTGACGACGACGGTGTTCGGGCCATCCTCGGACAGGCTTTCCACCACTTCGGCGACCTGCTTGCCCTTGGAGTTGACGGCCATCCAGCGCGTCAGCGAGGCGGTGACGTCCTTGGCATCGAGATCGCTGCCGTCGTGGAACTTGACGCCCTGGCGCAGCGGAATGCGATAGGTCAGGCCATCCTCGGAAATCTCGGGCATGGCGAGCGCCAGCAGCGGCACGGAACGCCATTCGTTGTCATAGGTGTAGAGCGTCTCGAAAATGTGCTGGTCGATGGTCAGCACGATGTCGGTCGCGGTCTGCATGACGTCGAGCGTCGGCGGCTCGCCGATGGTCGCGACGGTGAGGACGCCATCCGTCGTCTGGGCGATGGCCAGGCTGCTCGTGCTGGCGAGTGCCGCGGCCAAGGTTATCATGACAAATGCATTTTTCATCTTATATCCCTCTGATTTTACAAGGTTCGTGTCCGCGCCGGCTCCCGTCCGGCGGGTGGTTCAGCTTTCAAGCCCGAGCGGATCGTTGACGCGTGGCCAGATATTTAGGCTGGCTTTTTTGTAGGGTGTCGTTGCGGGATCGGTCGG
>NZ_SHMI01000038.1:0-28655 GCF_004284735.1 Shinella sp. JR1-6
ATCGATCAACCTTGGAAGATTATGTCCATCGGCCTACGAGACTGGGCACACAGGTCATGATCAATGCTCGTTGGTATGAGTGGTTGCCACCATTGATTTTGTCATCACCCAAGCCACCCTTGACAATGTCGTTATCCCCGCCCGCGGAAATTGTATCGTTGCCCAGCAAACCATAGATAATGTTTTTCCCATCAGTGCCGGTCAGAATATCGTCCGCTTTCGTACCCGAGACTTGGGTGGGCGATGGTTCTCCGGGGGAAGATTTTTCCCAAGAAAATTTTAATTTAATAAATTCGTTGGGGTTAGTGTCGAGATTGTCTACCTCAGGACCCATCGTATATGTAATGCCGATGGTTCCGTCTTTTATGATATTTTTCCAATCGGAGGATGATATAGTCAAATTCGATGTCGTATATTGTGATTGGATCCCTTGAAATTTTCCCAGATCATGTCCTTCTATGCTTAGAGAAAACCATTCATCTGGGTACAGTGTTGTCAAATCACCAAAATCACCTAGAAAATCTACTTGTACGTCTGCGTCTCCAGATGTATTTCTCGATACATAAATTAGTGTATCTCCTAAAATCTTGTTTCTGGAATCCCCTGTGTCAGCAAAACCCAGTATTTCGCTTGTTACCTCTGTCGTTTCCGTACTCATAGTATCCTCCAACGGATTGTGAGTTGTCGGAGAAATCTTAGGAGATTACGTAGCGAGCGTCTTAGTTACGTATGCGGTTGCTCTGGCCATCTGTTTGCAGTAAATGGGCGTAAAACAGGGAGCATGGACCGTGAGAGGGGTAGAATGCTGCCGGGTAATAACCGCAGTTTGGCTTACACGATCTTACCCTCTTCCTACCCAACACTGTCGATTAGAAGGAGGGGCATTTTAGAGCCCCGCCTTCCGCATCAACTCATCCAGTGCCTCGCCGTAGGACATTCCAGTGTCGTTGCAGTATTGCTTAAACCTGTTGATGACATCGATCGGCGCACGCACGAACGCTTGGTCCAAAGGCTCGCTCGTCTTGCGGATGCGCTTGATCCTTTGGACCGGCTCGCGGCTTTGGAAGCCGACCCTTTCGGCTGCACGATCGGAAGCCTCCTGTTCGGCCTGCGCTGGTGCCTTTTCCGCGGGGCGGGGTGCGAAGCCAGAGAGATCGAGTTTCTTTGGTTTTCCAAATCCGAGATCGTTGGACATCATGCTGCCCTTTCCGTCGCGGCGCCACGAAGGAGTTCGAGTACCTCCTCCGTCAACTGAACGGCGTTGTCGATTGCAGCTTCCAGGCCGTTCACCTGCCTGGCGTCGAGTTCGAAGAGGCTGAGCCGTTCCATGAACATGGCGTTATAGGCCTCGCGGCGATAAAGATGGGTGCCGAGAACTGGCAGGTCATTGCTTCGCATCTGATCTGCGATCTCTCGCTCGATACGCCGTGTGAATGGCGGAGGACTTGTGCGATTGAAGGCGAGCGTGAAATTCAGCTTACGCCCGATGTCCTCCTCACTTTCCCGCACCAGGCCGACGGCGCGTGCGGCCTGCTTGGCGTCGAGAGCACTGCCGCCCAATGGTATCAGGGTGAGATCGGCGCGAATAATTGCGCGTGATGCAAGGCGGCTTGCTGTGCCTTCGAGATCGACGAAGACGAATTGTGCCTCGGCGGCGGCGGTGTTGATGAGGTCGCGGATATTGCCTTCCGTCGCCTCGCTGATGACCTTGATCGGAAGATTGCTCTTTCCCGTTCGCCAGTCGGTGATCGGTTTGTTGGGGTCGGCATCGATGATCGTGACGGATCCACCCTGCTGAGCGAGGGTCGAGGCTATGGCCAGGATGGTCGTCGATTTACCCGCGCCCCCCTTGGGGTTGGCTGCGCACACTACCGGCATGGCTCGTCTCCTATTGATTATCAAGCGTACCTGATAGCTTGAATGCATGAATGATTTCTGAAAGCTATCAAATAGCATTCATATCGCAACTGGATAGCATTTAGATTGCAATATGCATGCTATCTGAAGTCAATATCACTTGATATCTATACCGCTATCATAGCTCATGCTCCTGCGTGGCAAGAGTGAAGTGCTGCGGCTTGGTTGCCTGGGGGCGGCCTGGGTTGCTGCAGTCAGTGAATAGGCGGCTATCTGGTTAAGCGCATCGCTCAATAAGCCATTGAGCGATCAGCCGATTCACCAATCTCCGGTTTAGTGAGGCGGCGTGAGCCGCACTCGCCAGGAGGCAAACAAGTTTCCACGCTATGCTATAGAGAGCTGGAGGAGCGCCAGTGAATGGCTTCGGCGCACGGCAATTGGCTTGTACTCATGGTACGCCCGGTTTGTTGCCGTCCAGACGCTCCATACAGGCCTTGGCCACGGTTTTTTGCAACATGGTCACACGATCGATCAACCAGACCAATTCCTCGTTGGTTATTTCGTAGGCCGGGGAGTAGCGCGCATCGACATAGGCGCGATCAAGGCGGGCAAAGCTCCGCTTAGCGAACCGGCTATCGCGCGGCCAGATGCCGATGAGTTGCGGAGCGATCCTTTCGGCCTGGGAGCGAAGGAAGGTCAGCTTGTGGGATTTGGGGCTGTAGAGGGCCAGGACGAGCAGGGTGCAATGATAGAGGCGTTCGGTAGCTTGGTGGAGTTGAAAGGCGGCTAGGTTGAGGTTCCCCCGGTCGCGATAGAAGGCTGCGCCTGCCAGCAGCTCGGCCGTATCCGGGAACCATTGTTCGAAGTACTGCCGCGCGAGGTCTCGGGTTACCTCCGGGGTCAAAGTCTTGGGTGAGGTGAGGGGAAAGCCGGAGGCCTCGTAGAGCACCACGCCGTCGCGGGCGATATCGACGAAGAAGGGGCGGCCCCGGGCGAGCTGGTCGTTCACGTCCTGATAGCTATGGACGATGAAGTTTACAGGCGTGGCGAGTTGGCGGGTAATGGTCAGCTCCTGCAAGAACCGCTCGCCGGCCTTCTCCCAAGCCTCATACTGTTCGGCAAAACGCTCCTCGTTGACGATGATGAGAAGGTCATAGTCGGAAAGGTAGCCGCTCTTGCGATCTTCGACCCAATCGCCGCGCGCATAGGAGCCGAACAGGACCAGCTTGAGGATACGGCCGCGCCTGGCCTTTTCGGAGAGCTTGGTTTTCTGGACCTCCTCAAATTCCCCGAACAGAATCGCGGCGACCCGTTCCAGCTCGCGGCGTTTCTTGTCGGGCAGATGGGCGAGACGGTCAGGCAGCGTCATAGAGCCCCCTGAATTCCGGATCAGCGTAATAGGCGAGCTTGCCGGCGACGATGGGCCGTTGGCCGGCGAGAAACAGCAGTTCGAGATTTTGGGGCAAGTTGCGAACTTCGTCCGGCGTGAGCAGCGCGCGGGCTATGTGCTGCTCGCCGAAGTTGATGCGGCTTTCTGCGGCATCGAGGGCGCGGCTCATGGTCTGGAATACGACCGTCTCCTGTCCGAGCAGATCGGAAATCAGGCGGGCGCTGTCGTGATCGTTGACGCCGAAGACCTGAAGGACGCCGGCGTTCGACAGGAAGGTGCCGGCGCGCTGGCCGTAGGTGGCGCGGAGCTGGTGAACGTCCTGCAGTATGGGCCAGAGCTGGACGCCATAGCCGGCCATAAGGCCCATGGCGCGCTCGACGGGAGCGAGGTGGCCGAGCGCGGTGAACTCATCGAGCAGATAGAGGACCGGGGCGGCCGGCTTGGCGGGATCGCGCGCCATGTCGGTGAGGCTTTGGGCGACGAGCAGGCGCAGCCATCGGGAATTAGGTGGCGAGGCGATCGGGCGGCAGGACGAGGAAGACGGAGGCGCTGCGGTGCTTGAGATCGGCAAAGCGGAAATCCGATCGGCCGAGGACGGCCACCATGCGCGGGCTATCGAGAAAATGGGTATGGCGCTGCGCGGCGGAGAGGACGCCGGCGGCTTCCCGGTCGGATTTACCGAGGTGGCGGTTTGCGGCACGGACGACCAGGCCGGCAGCGGCGGTTGACGTTTGCATGTCCTTCAGGAGTGCGGCGAAGGTTTCGGGGGCGAGGGTGAGGGCTTCGCGCAGGGTGGCGAGGCTTCGCCTGTCGCGCGGCTCGCTGGCGGCGATATGGAGGATCAGGCCGGCAATGAGCGCCTTGGCCTCCTCGTTCCAATGCGCTTCGCCGGCCATGCCGGGTTCATCGAACACGAGGGCGTCGGCCAGGGTGCTTGCGTCTTCCGCGACATCGAGGCCGGCCGGGTCGAGGGCGTCGAGCGGATTGAAGGCGGCCGAGGGCCTGCCGGTGACGGCGAAGGGATCGAGCACATGGACCGGTCCGAACTGTTCGCGCGCGCGGCCGGCGATCTTGGCATTTTCGCCCTTGGGGTCGATGCAGATCACGGAGCGGTCGGTGGTGATGAGGTTCGGGATGATGGTCCCCACACCCTTGCCGGTGCGCGTCGGTGCCATGGTCAGCAGATGGGCCGGGCCGGAATATCGCAGCAGGCGCTTTGATTTGGAATCGCGGCCGATCAGCAGGCCGGTATCGGCGCGGGCCAGCGGTGCCATTTCCTTGCCCGTGGCAAAACGGGCCGAACCATGGGTGTCGCCTTCCACGTCCCCGAAATTGAGGATCATCGGGGCGGTGATGAGGCGGAAGGCGGTGGCGGCCATGATGAGCAGTGTGACGCCATCCCAGGCAATGACTGGAATGGAGCCGGGGCCGAAGCCGCCGAAGTCGCGAAGGACCATGCGCCCGCCCAGTCCGACCACGAACAGGATGACGAAGAGAATGAAGAAACTTTGCAGCAGCGGTTTCCAGACGCGGAACGGCATGGCGAGCAGAGACAGGAACGCCCACAACGGATTGCGAAGAGCGGCCCATAGCATGTTCTTGAATGCGGCCCACGCAAGTCCCGTCTGGCTCATGAGGGCGTCTCCCCGTTGTTGCCTGCGGGTTCCGCCTTGGGTGCGGCGGCGAGCAGATCGGCAAAAAGTTCCTTGTCGCCGTCGCGGGTCAGGAAGCCGGGCAGTTCTCGGCGCAGCCATTCGCCCAGGTCGCGCGAGAATTGATCCGGGTCACCTTCAAGGCGGTGCAGGACGAACGCACCGAGCAGCACTTTGCGGCGCGTGTCGTTGGCGCGTTCCTGCTTCGATAGACGGGCCTTCAATGTGGCGCGCTGTGCATCCAGTTCGGCCAATCTTTGTTCGATCGTCTTGCGCGCCATCGCATCACCTCTGTCTCAACTCAGCGCCGAGACTATCATTTCTCACGATCATTTCCAGATATTTGCCTGTTCCGATTGAAAATCTCCCGGAATTGCAGCACAATCCGACTATCAATTAACTGCATCAGCGTTAACTCAAGCGCCACACCGAGCAACGAAAGAGCGTAGCGATTGAATTAAGAAGGGCGCACTTACGAGTTGCTACGCAACTCAGCGCGCCGCCAGCTTGGAGGCTGGCGGGAAAATTGGAAACAGGATCGAGGAAACAGGTTGGCGATCTACCATTTGAGCATGAAGCCAGTTTCGCGGGCGAGCGGTCGTAGCGCCGTCGCCTCTATGGCTTATCGTGCCGGGGAGAAGCTGACCAACGAGCGCGACGGGATCACGCATGACTACACGGCAAAGCAGGGCGTGGAATATGCGGAGATCGTCTTGCCGGAAGGCGTCGAGGCGGATTGGGCGCGGGATCGGTCGGACTTGTGGAACGCCGCGGAGTTTGCCGAGAAGCGGAAGGACGCCCGCGTTGCGCGGGAGTTCGAGATGGCCTTGCCGCATGAGCTTTCGGCCGAGCAGCGGCTGGAGGCGGCGCGGGGGTTCGCGCAGGAATTGGCAAACCGTTATGGCGCGGCGGTGGATTTTGCGATCCATGCGCCGCATGACGCCAGCGACGTTCGCAATCATCATGCGCATGTGATGATGACGACGCGGCAGGTTGGTGAGAGCGGTCTAGGCGAGAAGACCTATCTTGAGCGCGAAAACAAATGGCTGTTGTCGAACGACCTGCCAACGACTGACATACAGCTTCGCGACCTTCGCCAGCGTTGGGAGGGGATTGCCAACGAGCATCTTGCGCGGGCCGGTCTTGATATCCGGATCGATCATCGCTCGCATATGGAGCGCGGGCTTGAGATCGAGCCGACGGAGCATATGGGTGTCCATGCCACGCAGATGCAGCGCAAGGGCATGGACGTATCGCGCACACGCATTGACGAGGACGCGGCGCGGCGCAATGCGGAGCTGATCCGGGAGAAGCCGGAACAGGTTTTGACCCTCATCACCGGCGAAAAGAGCGTGTTCGATCGGCACGACGTTGCGCGGGCGCTGCATCGCTACATCAACGACGACCCGCAGGAGTTCCAGAGCGCCTTTGCGAAGGTGATGGCCTCGCCGGCGCTGGTGGAGTTGCAGGCCGAGCGAGCGGACCCGGTAACGGGCGAAATCGAGCTTGCGCGCTATTCGACCCGCGAAATGGTCGAGATCGAATCCGGTATGATCGAGAGCGCGCAGCGGATGCACGGTGCGCATGGTCATGGCGTCGATCGCCGGCATATCGAGCGGGCGATAGAGCGGCAGGACGCCGCCATTCAGCGCAGCGCTGGCGATGCTTCCGCCCGGCTGTCCAACGAGCAGCGCCGGGCGATCGAGCATATCACCGGACCGGAGCGGATCGCGGCCGTTGTCGGTTATGCCGGCGCTGGCAAGTCCACCATGCTCGCCGCCGCGCGCGAGGCGTGGGAGGCCGAGGGCTATCAGGTTCACGGCGCGGCGTTGTCGGGCAAGGCGGCCGAGGGCTTGGAGGAATCTTCCGGCATCCAGAGCCGCACGCTCGCGTCATGGTCCCGCAGTTGGGAAACCCCACATAGTGGGGACCGCTATGCACTCGGCCGCGGCGACGTGTTCGTGATCGACGAGGCGGGGATGGTCGGGAGCCGGCAGCTCGCCCGCTTTGTTGGCGAGGCCGAGGCGCGGGGGGCGAAGATCGTGTTTGTCGGCGACCATGAGCAGTTGCAGGCGATCGGGGCCGGCGCGCCGTTCCGGGCGATCACGGAGGAAATCGGCCATGCCGAGCTGTCCGAGATTCGCCGGCAGCGCGTGGACTGGCAGCGGGAGGCTTCCGTTGACTTTGCCACGCACCGGACGGCCGAGGGACTGGCCGCCTATCGGGATCACGGCAATATCAGCTTTGCCGAAACCGGCGAGGACGCGCGCTGCCAGATCGTGCGCGATTACCTTGCCGATCGTGACGAGCGTCCGAACGGCACCCGGGTTGCCATGGCGCATCGCCGGGTCGATGTTCGCGCCATCAATGACGCGATCCGGACGGAGCTACAGGACCGGGGTGAGCTCGCGCGGGCTGACGTAGGCGGCGAGGGCAAGAACGTCGGCGCGCTGGTCTTCCAGACCAATGACGGGAGGCGCGAGTTCGCGTCGGGCGACCGCATCGTATTCCTGGAGAACAATCGCGACCTTGGTGTGAAGAACGGGATGCTTGGCACCGTTGAGAGCGTCGAGCCTGATCGATTTGGTGCCGGCCCCATGATCGTGGTGCAGCTCGACGGCGGCCGGGAGCGTAGTGTGTCTGTGCCGATGGGCGACTATCAGGCGATCGACCACGGCTATGCGACGACGATCCACAAGAACCAGGGCGCGACGGTCGATCGGTCCTATGTGTTGGCGTCGGGGACGATGGACCGGCATCTGGCCTATGTCGCCATGACCCGGCATCGCGACGGGGTGCAACTCTATGCCGCCCAGGACGAGTTCGCCAATGCTAGCCAAATGGTGGCTTCGGGCCGCCTGGTCGAGCATGGCGTTGCGCCCTACGATCACCAGCCAGGCAAGGGCGACAGCTATTTCGTGGCGCTGGAAAACGACAAGGGCGAACGCCGCACCGTTTGGAGCGTAGATCTTGCGCGGGCCATGAAGGAGGCCGCGCCTGACATCGGGGAGATGATCGGCCTTCAGCATCTAGGCTCCACCCCCGTCATTTTGCGCGATGGCACGCAAACGCATCGGAATACATGGAAGGTTCAGAATGCCGGCGAGCTGGCCTATGACCAGCTTGAGCGTCGCCTGTCGAGGTCGGGTGTGAAGGAAACCACGCTCGACTATACCAAGGACTTTGCCGAACGGCGGGGGATCGCAGCCGACCAGGGGATTGCGGAACAAATGGGCGTCCGCAGTGAGGTCGACGTTCGGGCCGATCGTGCTGCTGGGCTGCGGGCGAAAAAAGAACCGGAGGCGTCCTGGAAGCAGGCGATGAAAGCTGGCGCAGATCTCGGGCAGGACCCCCATTTGGAGCCTCGGGGAGATTTAGCCCATAATCGTGGAGAAGTCCGCCCGGACGGCCGAGAAGGGGGGGAGGAGGGCGAGCGGCGGATAGACTGGCGGGAAATCATGTCACCGGTAGCCGCCGGTGCACAGCAGGGCCGCGATCACCAGGCGCAGGGGCTTGGGTCGAGCAAGGCCGGTACACCCGAGCCTCTGGTACCGGCGATCACGCGCCACGATCGCAGCATTGAAGACGTCGCGCGCGAAAAGGCCATGCCCATCATCGAGCAAAGGTTTGAAGTCGTGGAGTCGATTGTGCGCGATGTGTTCCGCGATCCGGCCGAAATCGCAAGGCGCCTGCGCGTCGCCGTCACAGAGAAAGAGGGTAACGGCAAGGTGATGGCGAAGGCCATGGCCGAGCAACCGGAACGGTTTGGGGAACTGCGCGGAAAGTCCGGTCTGTTGGGGGACAACAAGGAGCGGAAGGCCGCGCTGCATTATGCCAAGGCAGTTTCTGCCCATATCGGCTATGCCTCCGAGGCTTGGGAGCGCCGGCTTGGGGAAGAACGGGCCTCCGAGCAGTGGCAGCGCGAAAAGCGCGATGTGGTCGAGGTTCCTGGCCTTACGTCTCGCAGTGCCGAAATTCTCGATCGGGTGGACAAGGCGCCCATTGGCAAGCGCAGCCAGCTCATTGATGAGCTACGTTCGACGCCGGAGGGCAAGGCCGCGCTCGAAGAGGCCAGGCGGGTTGCCGAGGCGCTCAAGCACCGGTTTGGTTATTCAGATCCTCGAAACTTTGCCAAGGAGCTTGAACAGCGCCCAGAGCTTGTGACGCGAGCCGAGCACATCAAGTCTGTAGCCCGAGTGGTCGAACGCACGAGGATGGCTGAGTTGAGCCACGATCACGCCCTGAAACTGCAGCTTTCCCAGTCCAAAGGGCCTGGATTAAGCAGATAGGAGTGTCGGCGTTTCTGAAATGAAACTCAGGTGCCGATCCGCATCAAATCAGCGAGGATCGAGCGCAGCATTGGTACTGGGGTGTCGGTCATGAAGGCATTTGGGTCTTGCATTTCGATCATGGAATGCAGTTTGGCCACTACGCCATCAAGGGAATTGGCGGAACTCTGCCATAGAGCTTCCGCCAATTCCCATTCTAATCTGTCCGCTATCACCTCCTCTTCGCAAGCTTGAGTGTATCCAAGCTCCCACCTTGTAATGTTCCATTCGTGTTGGAGAGACCGTAGCTGCTCGACGGCAGTGTTTCTGGCCTCAACGGTCTCTGCTCCCGGAAGAGCTTGCTCGATCTCCTCAACAGAGGAGACGAAGAGAGGCATTTCCTCACCAGGAATATGCATCGCAACCAAGGGCTTGTCCGTAACCTCCGAGAGCTTTGCTTCGAGCTGCCGTTGGAGTGCGGTCAACTCACACCGCCGCTGATGGGCACTGTTCCACTTGCGCCAAAGAGCGAGAAGAGAGGCGTCGCTTTCCGGAGGGGTGCGGGGCGTGCCAGATGCCTGCTTTGTTGCAGCGGCCATGAAGAACGCTGCCCCAGCCGAAAGTATGTTTCGGCGGGTTTTAAAAGGCAAAATTCTGCTATTCTCGGAATCAGCCATGATCCAAAGCTTTCGCTAGCTTGGGTGTGGTCAGGCTGGACAGGGCCTCTTACACCCTGTCTAGCCGTCTACTGAAGTCCCATAGTACTCTGAAAAACAGGCGAAGCAATAGGAATCGCCAAAAATTGGTCATTCTGATGTCGCCTACTCAATTCCGTATGGCCCGTGCTGCTCTTCGATGGGGTATCGTCGAATTCGCCAAGCGCGCGAAGGTTTCGACCAGTACACTTGTTCGCTTTGAGCGGGGCGAAGGTCTCAAGCCAGCGACAGTTGACCATCTAAAAGCAATTTTGGAAGACGCCGGCATAGAGTTTATCCCGGAAAATGGTGGGGGTGTCGGCGTCCGGCTGAAAAAGCCAATGCCTTAATTGGTGCAGTTTTGGCCTGGAGTGCAACCGTGCCGATTATACCGCACAAACGTGATGGTGGTGCGGAGGAGAGCGCCTGTTTCGGCAGAAACGTGGCGATGATCGCGGTGATCAGGCACAAAAGTTGTCTGATCCACTTGAGCAGAAGCGAGAAGTTGTAGCCGACGGCGGCGAGAAGCGCGTTGACGGCATCGCCCTGCTTTCCGGCGAGATAGTTGCGGTCCATGCGATGCTCGTTCTTGAGATGCCCGATGACGGGCTCGACGGCTGATCGCCGTCGCATCTGACGCTTGATGGCAGGCGTGACGCGGCGCTTCTGCCCGGCAGTGAAGACCCGGAATTTGTGGCTGTCCGGCGCATTGTGGCCGCGATATCCGGCATCGAAGAACTTGCCGGGGACAACCGCGCTTGACCCGACACGACTACATCGTGACGGATGCGGCAGAAGCCGATTCAACGATAATGGCGCTGGCGTGACAAGGCTGCGCGCAGACCAGCTTTAGAGCCAGGAGGCCGGTGTCTTCGGCAGGCGCTGGTCGGGATCGATGACCTTGAGCGATGGCTTACCCGGACCGCTCCAGTGCCACAAGGCGACGCAACTGCCGCCGGGCGACATGAAAGACGGGTAGACGGCGCCATCGAAGCCCTCGTCCAGCAAGCGCTGCCGCAGCAGATGGGTTTGCGGTACCGTGCCCGCGTCGAGATCGGTGCGCCACTCGCATCTGTGGATGCCGGCATCGAGGCCGAGCTCGTCCAGCATCGCGGCATCAGTCAGGTCGGCCAGCCTCGCCTCCGACAGTTCGAGCTGGGCGATCAGCGCCGGATGCTGGACGAAACCCTGGTTGTACTCGGCCCAGGCGGTCGATAGTTCGCAGGCCGCATAAAGCGTCGCCGCACCGACAGGATTCCACCGTCCGCCAAAACGCTCAGCACCCTCGCCCGAAAGCGGTATGTGGGCCCAGCGGGGCACGAAGGCCCGCCACAAGGTCCGCTGCTGACGTGAGCCTGCTTCAGGCATAAACGCCGGAGCGCACCGCCTCCAGATAGGCCAGAACCTTGTCCGCCTTGCCCGCGCCGACTAGGTCATAAGCCGTCTTGCCGGCCCAGCCCGGTATCGGCTGATGCTTGAACCAGATCGCTGCGCGGCTTTCGTCGCCGGCCATTTCAGCGGCCATCGCCAGGATGCGGACGACGGGGCTGAGCGCCTGATCGACCTTGCGGGCACCGGAGCGCGCGGTCAGCGTGTTGCGTGCGACGCCAACAAGCCGTGCCAGATCGGCTTGGGTGACACCCAGCAGTTCCGACACGCGGCGAGCCGACAGGAACTGTGATCGCGCCTCACCAAAATGAGTCGCCGACATTCCCAAACTTTGAGCTGCCATGACACGCTCCTGACTTAACTTGATATCCATGCGCTCAATATGAGCACATTATGTGCTCAATTCAAGCTCAAAGCGTGACTTGAGGGTGCTCCGGCCGCTCTATCGCGTGGGGCTATCGCCAAGTCGCACAATGGAAAGTTCTACAGAAGGCAAGCGATTATTTCTCGGACTGGTAGGACGTGCCGGCTTTGCCTATGGGATGGCCTGCCCTTCCGAGGACATTGAGTATGATGCCGTTCTCTTGAACGGGAAGGAGCCAAGCCATGCAGATTTTCATGTTGGGTATCGACATTGGAAAGAACAGCTGCAGCGTGGTTGGGGTATTCGCCGAGCTCGCCGCTTCGATGTAGCCTCGAGCGCGCTCAGTCAAGACCTGCAGCTAGGCGGCATGGGAGGAGGAGACGCGAGCGCCGACAGATCCTCCTCCGCAGCGATTTCACCGTGACGGGTCATGCCGCCTGGATATCGGTTTGTTTGAAATCGTTGCCTTTGTAGAGCAGTGGCTCCCCCGACAAGGTCGCCAGCGCATAGGAGAAGCAGTCCCCATAGTTCAAGCTTGCGGGATGACGGCCCTTACCATAGCGGCGCCAGGCCCTGCGAGCTTGATCGGAATGCTCTGCCGTTACTGCCACGACCTCGATCTCGGCCTTATGCAGCCAAAGATCGAGCTCGGCTCCGCCCGCCTCGCCGAAACGGCCCTCTAGCACCATCGCGGCTTCGAGGAGGGTCGCAGCCGAAATCAGTCGAATGGAGTCGTCTGCGATGCGACTCCGATAGGACGCAGCATCGGGTTCATTAAAGAAGATTGCCACGATTGCAGAGGTATCGATCACCATCAGGTTGGGAGCCCATTTTCGTCGTAGCCGATGATGTCATCGGGGCTTCGGTGATCAAGGACAGGCAGGGCGCTTAAGCGGCGCTGCATTGCTTCCATGTCCTCGATCAAGGCTGCTTTCTTCGCTTGCAACCCGGTCCGCTTGAGGCGCTCCTCGAGCGCACGCCGCGTCGCGATGGTAATGGTCTCGCCGGTTCGCGCAGCGAGTGCGCGTGCGAGTTTCTCCGTCTCCGGATCTTTGATACTAAGTGCCATCGTAGGTATCCAGGCTCCTTCTTATATATAATCCACCTATAGCGTGAATAGTGCCGAAATTCCAGAACCCCGGGATCTTGGGTTCTCGCGCTCCTCAGCTAGCCGCATTTCATGGATCTCTGATTTATCTGAGACGCCTTGAAAGCTAGGAATTGTTCGACAGCCGAGGAGGCAAGGCGCGCGCGCAGCAAATGGCCGGCAAAAAGCTGGCCGCGCTCTGCCTCGGAAAGATCGCCACACATGCCGGCGGCGAGTGCTTCCTTCTAGCGAGCGGGGCAAATTTATCTATGCGCTCCAGTGCTGCAATAGGGCAGGTGACGTCGGACGAGCCACGCAGGGACACCAGCGCGCCGTTGTCGAAAGTTTCGACCCAGCCGCGCCCATCGTCTGTCTGGTCGCGGCCAAGGTCGCGCCCGGTGATCTCCGAGCGACGCAGACCGCCGGCAAAGCCGAGCAACTGCATCATGGCCCGGTCGCGAAGCCCGCGCAACGAACCGCGGGTAAGCGTCTCCAGCATGGCGATCAGATTTTTTGGGAAGATCGCTTCCTTCGGCCGGGGCAGTGCGGCGTGCCGCGCTGGGAACAATTCCAGACGATCGCCGAGAGGCGCCGCTCGATGGTTGAGACGCCATTGACTTTGTCGTCACGCTCAGCCGTGCGCGGAGGAGCGGGCGATAATGTAGAGTCCGACGATTTCCGGTTCCGGGGGAGGGGACAGATTCTGTCGTCGGCACCAAGCGGAAAAGTGCCGCCAGTCCGCGGTATCGGCCCGCTGTGTATTGGCTGAGCTGGCGGCTTCGACATAGCCCGGGCGCGTTTGGTCAGATCCTGTAGGTGTCCCGGCAGGGGAGGGCGCTTGACAGGGCGGCAACGACGGTGGTTGAAATACCGCCGGCCTCCGCCGTGCTGAGCGGCGGAGCAGCGACGTCCGGAGCACAAAATCCGCTGGTTTCGTCGATGATTTGCGGCATTTCTCTATGATGAGAAACATAACCGATAAGGCAATCGGGTCGATGAGCTGTGCATCCGCCGAAGCCGGGTGGGGTTACGGATGCCCGGTTTCCTCGAGAGGTTGGTCCTCCTGTTGGAGCATCAGCGAAGAAATCTCGATCGTCAATGTTTCAAAGTCTCTCGAATAGGGTGAACTTCGGCACCAGAGTGCGAAGATTTGCCTGCCGACCGGCATATGTCTGATTTCCACCAGCGCCAGCTTTCCTCCCGCCGTCAGTTCGCCACAGGTACCAGAGGCCACAACTTCGGTGAGTTCGAGTTTATCCTCATGTCTAGCAAGATAGATCTCCGACTTGAGCTGCAGGCCTGCAAAATGAATTGCGTCGATCCGCTCGACTGGTTCTCCCACATATTGACCCGCATCCCTCAAGGCTGGCCGGCAGCCAAAATCAAAGCGCTTATGCCCCGGAACCTCCGGCCAGACGCCATCGGCTGACCGTTTACGTTCATGTGCATCAGATATTTGCCCGGTCTTTCACGGCTTTGACCTTGAGAGCGGCACAGGGGACCGGGCGACAACCCGAGCAATGTGCATGGTATTGTCCACTGGGGACTTCCCCTTTTTTCAGTTTTGCTATACCGATCTACGAAAAAGGTATAACGACGTTAAGGCCATCGCGCTTGAAGCGGCAACAAACGAACTTAACATCTGCCAGCGGAACAAAACGAGGTCCGCTGAAGCTGTTCTCAAGATTGGCTGCTATGTCATTGATGAGGGCCGATACGAATACGCCTCAGGCTACCTCTGCTTAGAAGGCGTGGGATTGAACGCTGGGAGAGGTCCAAGGGCAGTCGCCCTGTTGGGGAGCATCACTACCGATGAAGAAGATCGATCTCGTCTACCAGACTATGCTTGCGGAATTGGGCCAGCGATCCATGGACGCGGCATGGACAGCCGATTTTCCACCCGAGGGCCGCTTTCAGCGTGTCGTCGTCAAGGAGAAGGCTTATTGGTATTTCGACATCCCGGACGGCTCCGGCGGCAAGTCCCGGCGATACGTCGGCCCTGCTGATGATACGGAGATCACGCAGCGTGTCGAAACCCACCAACAACAGAAAGACGATCTCATCGCTCGGAGGCGCATGGCTAGCACGCTGACACGCGACGGCGGCATGGTCGCCCCTGACGCGATGTCCGGCAACCTCGTCGAGGCACTCGCGGCCAGGGGCCTCTTCCGGCTCCGCTGTGTCCTCATCGGGACAGTCGCATTTCAGACCTACGCCGGACTGCTCGGCGTACGCCTGCCCTCGGCATCAGTCCTGACCGGGGATGCGGATATTGCGCAGGACTATGCGATCTCGCAGGAAGTCGAAGACAGTCTCCCCCCGATTGTCGAACTCCTGCAGAGAGTCGATCCCACCTTTCGACCCGTCCCTCATCGATCGGGATCCGTGGCTTCGTCTGCATTCCAAAATTCGACTGGATATCGCGTGGAGTTCCTGACATCGAACCGCGGCTCCGACGACTATATCGGCCAGCCATCGAAGATGCCTGCCCTCGGCGGGGCGAGCGCGGATCCGCTTCGCTTCCTCGACTTTCTTATCAGGGAGCCTGTGCGGACAGTCCTGCTTCACAAGAGCGGTGTCCCTGTGACAGTCCCGGATCCGGCGAGATATGCCGTCCATAAGATGATCGTCGCCACGAGACGACGCACCGACGGTATGAGCGCGATCAAGCGGGACAAGGACATCCGACAGGCGGAGATCCTCTTCGAGGCCCTGTTCGAGACACGTAGAGCATCCGATTTCGCCATCGCGTTCGATGAAGCATGGGAGCGCGGCCCGGCCTGGCAAGAAGCCCTACTTCAGGCCGAACGGAGTATGCTATCGAAATCTGGAGCTAGCGCGTTTCGTCAGATCCTTTGGCAGGGGAATCAGGAAATCGGCAAGGAACAGTCTGACGATCCTGTATGAGGAAATAGAAAGAAGAAGGTGTATGCTGCTGCCGCCTACCGCAAGGCGCGCCAGATCTAGTCGACAAGCGCTGGATGACCGGACGACGCCCGGGGCTCTATTCCCTGCTCACCGACCGTCTCGGCAACGAACGTTCAGCACGAGCTACGCGCTTTGATCTCAAGGAGTAGCGTGTCGCAGGTTTCGGAGAGACCGTCCTAAAACGCGATGGGCGTGGGGTTCCATAGGCGCGGTGAGTATTCGCCGAGCTCGCCATTTCGACATAGGTGCGCGCCCGGTCCGCCAATTGCTCGAGGTGTGCCGGTAGGGCATGGGAGAGGGCATCCACCACGTCGCGCACGATATCGATGATGTCGGGGAGTTCGTCGTCGGCCGAACGTGACTCGCTCGTCATCGTTAGGCAGCCTGAATATCCGTTTTGGAGAAGTCATCGCCGATGAAAAGCAGCGGCTCGTCGCTGCGCTTTGCAAGCGCGTAAGAGAAACAGTCGGCAAAATTCAATCCGGCGGGGTGATGGCCTTTGCCATAGGTGAGCCAGGCCTGTGTCGCCACGTCGACCAGGTCGGCATCGACCGCAATCACATCGGCCGCGATCTTGGTGAGCCAGAGGTCAATCTCGGCAAGCGCATGTTCGCCATGCCGGCTCACAAGGACCATGCGCGCTTCAAACACGCAGGTTGCGGGAACAAGCCGCACGGTGTCGGCAACTATAGCCCTGCGCAGGGTCTCCGCTTTCAGCTCATTACGCAGTATCGCGACGATCGCGGAGGTGTCGATCACCATCAGTTCGGAATCCCGTGTTCGTCAAAGCTGATGATCTCCTCATCAGTACGCGTATCGAGCTCGGGCAGTCGCGCCACACGCTCGCTGATTGCGCGGAGTTCTCCGAGAAGGCGGTCCTGTGCGACACCTCCGTGCCCCAGCCGGTGCAGCCGCTCGTTGAGCGCCTGATGAATGGCCGCCGTCTTGGTGATTCCTTGGCGGCGCGCAAGCTCGTCGGCGAGGGCGACGGTCGCCGGGTTCTTGATGTTTAAGGACACGAAAGGCTCCAATAATCTACCATTTTCATGTTTTCTACCATGTCCTTGCGTAGCCGTCAATTATGAACGATAAGGCAATCTTATCTATCATTTTTATGAAGCGTGAGGCGAGCGGTTTTTGTTGTAGTTTTTAGCTTTTTCGCTCTCCATTCTTGCTAGCTGATGTAGAGCTGAAGGCACCTTAGCTATTCAAAATTAACTCACCTAAGCGACTGGATAGGGGACTGAATAGAGGGTAGTGGAGGAGGAAGAGCCACATCTCTGAACACATCGCTGAGGCAGTGTAGCGTACGGGAAAGGGTCTTTTAAAAGGAGTTTGTCGAGACGATTATGGATAAAAAACTCCTCGTAGCTTTACGACAACATCGGGTGTCTTTCCACGGTACGCCATCCGAAAGTCGATTTGGGATTGGGCGTGTAAGGGTTCCTATTGTTTTCGAGCCGTTTGTAGAGCTGAGGGGAGGTGCTTTCGATATTCGCCGCATCGACGCCTTTACCTATTTAGGGGGACGCGGTTCGCGTTATCGCCATGTTGGTAGGATAGGGCGCTTTTGCTCACTAGGACCAGGAGTAGTCTGTGGGGCGCCTGAGCACGATTACAGGGGCATCACGTCTCATTCCCTTATGACAGGGCACTGGAACGCCAAATGGCCGGAGATGTTCGATGATTTCGGCATAGAAGCGAGCCAGATTGCACAGGGTAGGCAAAGCCTTGCAGCTGCGACCGAGAAAAGGCGCGCGCGTATCACGATCGGAAACGACGTCTGGATCGGCGATGGTGCTCTTCTCTCAAGAGGCGTGACTATCGGGGATGGAGCCGTGGTTGCTGCGCGTGCAACAGTCGTCAGCGATGTCCTTCCCTACACTGTGGTGGGTGGAACGCCTGCAAAGCTCATAAAGCCGCGGTTTCCATCCGCAATTGTCGATCGGCTTCTTGCATCACGCTGGTGGGACTATGGTCTCGCCATCCTTGCTGGTACGGAATGGTCAGACATCGAGAGATGCCTCGAGGTGATTGAGCGGAGAATAAGAGAGGGAATTGAACCATATAGGCCACGCAAGTTACGCATTTATCCGGATAATTCAATTGAATATTTTAATGGTTACCTTCCGCCACGAGAATAATCTTATGGTTTAACCTTATTGAAAATAACTTATATCAATTCTTGACGTTATGTACTCCCTAATCATCCTCTCTTCTTCATCTGTAATCTCGTTTACCCAGTCTCCAGAGATTCCCTTTCGGTAAAAGCTATTTATATCCATCTCTCCAGGATTTCTATTTGTAAATGATTGAAAAGAGTTGGAATAAACTATGTCATTAATAATTTCTTTTGAAGTGTGTACTCCAATAAATTCCAGAATTTTTTTTATCTCTTCTGCATTGTTTCCTAGCAATTCTTCATAATAAGTCACATAAACATCAGAAGTATATTTGTTTATTGCTGACGTTATTTTTTCAAAACAATTAACAAACTGATTAATAGTAAGTTTAATTTGAAAAATCCTATTTTCCGACCCTTTATTTAATACATCTTTAACTCCACTTCTTTTTGCGTGGTATAATTTTGAAACAACAAGATCTCTTGGATCTCTAAGTATGCATATTATCTTTCCATTAGGATAAATATGCTTTATGTTATCTATGTACTCATAATACCTAGGAGTCTTGTCCCCAAATGCATCTGCACTTTTTTCTTCATTTGATAACATCATTTTCATGATCACCTGATGGCAAAATTCAAAAAAATCAGAATTCGAAATATTATTATAATACGGATTTCCATTATACACTTCTTTTGAGACTAATTTCAAGCGTGTATTATAGTCTCGGAAAACCGTTGCCATGGGCAATAACAATTTTTCGATAAAGTGTCCTTCTCCTTTGCATATAATACTAGGGTGACTGTTTAACGAGCGCTGGAGCCACGTTGTGCCCGACTTCGGAGCGCCGCAAACAAAGAACATATTAGTTTCCAACCGGTTCATACTGACTTCACGATTCTGCTCTGTTTCACCGTCTTTGTGGGCGCGGGAATATGGGGAAAATGCCGCTGAATAGTGAAGTCGCATACTGGGTTGGAAATCACAATCCGGCGGGGGCGGCTGCCCTTGCTTCCTTTTGGTGTGGACAAGGCGCAGCAGAGGGATTCTGTTTCCACGGCGATAATTTGAGTGGCGCCATATTGAATGTCGCAGATTTTTCGCGTATGCAGGTTTCGCTGTGCCGTGGAAATCAGCGCTTTAGAGGCAAGAACGCGGAAGGTTTGCTGGGCCTTCCGCGTTTTTCTTTTTCTTTTCGGCCGCTTAGCGCAGGGTGCATTGGTCTCCTGTTGCGTTCCGGCAACAATTCTGCCAAATTGTCGAAAACTTACAAAAATAGTGCCGTTCGGGAAATATTCGCTGGGCCACAGGCCTAATTCCCCGGCAGATCGAGTTGACTTTCCGGCGTAATCTTGGCATGCACTCAGAAGCATAGCTGCAGCTATGCGTCCCAGCAGTGAACATTTTTCGAAGAGGGAGCCTCTAAATATGGCTACGTTTACCGGCACGAATAACGCAGACACCCTGACGGGTGGTGCAGACGCTGACACCATCAACGGTTTCGGCGGCGCGGATTCCATCGTTGGCGGCGGCGGTGCAGATAGCATCACCGCAGGTACGGGCGACGATACCGTTTGGGCTGGCGCAGGCGATTCCGGCAACGACACCATTTATGGTGGCGACGGTAATGACGTCCTCGCTGGCGGCGGCGGCAACGACTCCATCTACGGTGAGAACGGCAATGATATCATTTACGGCGGTGCTGGCGACGATTATGTCGAAGGCGGCGCTGGCGATGACGAAATCTGGGGTGGCGCTGGCGACGACGAGATCTATGGCGACGCTGGCATCAACGTTGTTGGTGGCGGTGCTGGCGAAGACGATCTGACTGGCGCTGGCGTTCGCGACACTGTCTACGGTGGCGCTGACAATGATGATATCACCATTTCCAGCTCTGATTCGGGCGAAGCTTATGGTGGTGCTGGCGATGATCAGATCACCATTTCTGGCGCTGGTTCCTACAGTGTTTATGGTGGCGCAGGCAAGGATGAGATCTTTGGCGGCGCTGGCACGAACTTCATCAATGGCGGCGCTGGCAACGACACCATCGACCTTGATGCAGCAGGCACGGATACCCTTAAGTTCCTGAAGGGTAGCGGTAACGATGTGGTTAAGGATTTCCAGAACACGGACGTTCTCGATTTCACCGATTACGGTGTCGGTGCCTCGGTTGCCGATCTGAAGGCCGCCGGTCTGATCAAGCTCGTAGATGGCGATGGCGATGCCGCTGTGGATGACGTTCTCATCCAGATTGACGCCGACAACTCTGTCGTTCTGACCAACAAGCTGCTTGCTGATATCACTGACACCAACGTCCTTCTGTAAGGTGGACTATCGTGGTTAAGGAAAGAGGGGGGCTTTGCCCCCCTCTTTTTTGTTGCTACAAGCTAGCCATTCACTCCTTTTCTTTTGAAGTATGGATGCGATGAATCTCGCTGAAACCTATCGTGTGGAGAAACAAGCGGCCACGCGTGCCATGGCTGGGGTAGCGCTGATCTCGGTTATATCCAGCTTCTGTCTGCTGGCACTGCCGCTCTATCTCTTCCAGGTCTATGATCGTGTCATAGCCTCGCGCAGCCTTGAGACACTGGTTGCGATTACGATCATCGCCTGTGTCGTTCTAGTTGTCTTCAGTCTGTTGGATACATTGCGTCAGGTGTTGCTTGCTCGAATCGGCGTTCGTTTCGAAGCGCGCGTATCCGGCCTTTTCCTTACAGGAGAGTTGGCCTTACCCCGAGGAGCCTCCGCTGGCAGCCTCTCCCAACTCGCTGAACTTCGTAAGTTGATTGGTTCAAGCATTTTTCCGAATCTGTTTGACCTACCGGTCATGCTGCTCTTCTTGTTACTTGTTTTTTTGATCCATCCACTACTAGGCGGTATCGTTTTCGGCGGTATGGTCCTACTCCTCGTAGTGGCTGCCGTTGGTGAGCTTCTGACCAGTGGTGATGTGCGGGCTGTTGAAGAGGCATCGGTGTCAGCGCGGAAAACGCTTGAAAGCCACTTGCGCCAACACGAAACGGTACGTGCGCTTGGGCTCTACCCGCAAACGGTTGCGCACTGGGGACGTGCCCAGGCAAAACATTTGACAACACTTCTCCATCTGCTTGCTAGAGCAAGTGCGCTTTCTTCGACCTCAAAGCTGGTGCGCCAGCTTCTTCAGATTGCGATGGTTGGTGGTGGCGCACTTCTTGTACTCTCCGACCATGTGACCCCAGGCATTATTTTTGCCACCTCAATCATCGCGTCCCGCGCACTCGCTCCGATCGAAGCCATAGTGGGGGGGTGGCGTCAATTGAAGCAGGGAAGTATTGCGTTAAAGAAACTCGATGCGCGTGTTGCTGCTTTTACCTTGCCAGATCGGCAGACACCGTTACCGCGTCCGACCCACAGCCTCACTGCAGAACGAGTTGTCTATATTCCTGCTCCCGGCATGCCACCGATCCTGAAAGGCATTACCGGTGCTATCGGAGCTGGGCAGAACGTAGCCATTGTTGGCCCCAGCGGTGCAGGTAAATCGACTTTTGCCCGCATGCTTATCGGTTTCCTCGAGCCAACCAATGGGCAAATATTGCTCGACGGACAGGATATGCGTACTTGGGATCCTGTAACACGCGGGATACATATGGGTTATCTGCCGCAGCAAGTCGGATTTTTCGATGGTACTGTGCGTGAAAACATTGCACGCATGCGTACGGATGATCCGCCAGAGCTTGCCATTGAAGCCGCTCGCTTCGTTGGGATTCACGACATGATCATGCGTTTTCCCGAAGGCTATGACAGTGTTATCTCAGAAAGCGGGTTTCAACCCTCAGGCGGCCAGAAGCAACTTCTCGGTCTTGCCCGAGCCTATTACGGTGGACCGGCATTCGTCGTCCTCGATGAACCGAACGCCAGCCTTGACACTGAGGGCGAGCAGATCTTGTTCGCGACCTTGAAGCGGGCTTCGGCTGCTAATATCGCCTCAATCGTCGTCACCCAGCGGCTGTCACTTCTCCATCATGTCGATAAAGTTCTCGTACTAAAAGGTGGTCAAGTGGACGCTTACGGAAATCCGTCTGACGTCATGCCGGGAAAGCTCGTCCGGCCCGTGCCGAATAAGGCCTCCTGATCAGGAATAACACCATGTCCAACGACAACCTTTCGCAAGGGGCGGACAACAACCGACCAGCAGCCCCGACGCTTTCTGGTCTCAAGCTTGAAACCCTCCAGAGCTGGAGTGACGCGATCCCGACCAGTAGGCGTAAACCCATGCTCGCTGCTGGTCTTGTACTTGTCGCCCTTTTTGGCTTCGGTGGTGCTTGGGCCGCGACCGCCAAGCTCGGTGGAGCGTTAATTGTTAGCGGTCGTGTTATCGCGGAGGGCAATAACCGGGTGATGCAACATCTCGAAGGCGGCATCATTGAGAATATCCGTGTCAACGAGGGTGACAGTGTCCGGCGCGGCGACGTCATCGTGCAACTGGACGAGACTGCGACCCGCTCCCAACTCGACCGGATGTACATCGAGCGAGCACTCGCCACCATCGAGCTGGAGCGTTGGCGAGCCGAGCGGGATGACGTGGCCGAAGATTTCTCCATTGCCTCGGAGAGACTCGCGCCTGTCACAGACAATCCGCGCGTCATAGAAGCCTACCAAAGCCAGGTAGCTGAATTCAAGAGCACCCGACAAGCGCTGCGGCAGAAATTGTTAGTACTCGATGGCAAGATCGCTAACGAGCAGGAAGATCTTGTATCGCTCAAGGATCAAGTCATTGCCATCGATGCGCAGAGGGAGCTTATCGTCAAAGAAGAGGCGGATCTTGCGGACCTACTTTCTAAAGGGCTCACTCAGCGCTCTCGCGTGCTCGCCTTGCAGCGTGAGGCAGCTCGGCTTAATGGGCAGAAATCCAACGCTCAGGCTACGATTCAGAAATCGCATCACAATATCCGTTCCTTTGGCGATGAAAAGCAGCGGCTAATCGCCGAGCACGCGGCCGAGACCAACCAGAAGATCACGGAACTACAACAAAGGCTGAATCAGACCGAAGACATGATTAACCGGCTCGACGATCGCATGCGGCGAGCTGATATCATCGCCCCCGTTGACGGCGTCGTACTCAGCATGCCGTTCAAGTCGCTCGGTGCGGTTATTAAGCCGGGTGAGAAGATCGCGGACATCCTGCCGAAGGATGCACCACTTCTCTTCGAAGTACCGATCCTACCGCAAGACATCACCAAGATTTTCATGGATCAGAATGTAGAAATCATTTTTTCAAGCGACCAGGTGACAGTGACGCCACCGCTGAAGGGTAAGGTCGTCTATATCTCAGCCGACACTATAACGATGCCTTCCGATCCGCGTGTTTCCTACTATGTTACCCATGTACGCATGGAAAGTGAGCATCATGGCCGCAATATCCTACCTGGAAACGTCGCCGAGCTATTTTTCCAGACGGAAGCGAGAACACTCCTCCAGCATCTTGCCGATCCAGTCACCCGCTTTGCCCTGAGGACCTACAAAGATTAGCAAAGAGGGCAATCGGCTAGGAGCAATCGACTTCATGATTACCAAATCGCTTGATGGGTGCTTCATAATTGCACAACCCGCTATGATCGCCGAACTAGGCACTTCAAAGGCTTTGCCTGCCTCGCAGCCGTAATGATCTGGCTACTATGAGTGTCGATTCGTCCTAGAGGTTCCCTTCAGCCGATCCTTGCTTTAAAGGCTTCACTGGCGAAAACCCAAATGAGGCGGCATGCGTATCCTGTTTGTTCACAACAACTTCCCAGGCCAGTATGCACGCATCGTGCGTCACCTGAAGGGGCGGCGGGATGTCGATATGCTTTCCGCTTCGCTGGCCTCGAACAAGCAGCCAGCGCCAATCAAGCGCATAGAATACACGCCTCATCGTGAGGCGCGCAGGGATATCCATCCGGCGCTCAGCTATACAGAAACATCGGTCATTCGCGGCCAGGCTGCCTATACGGCTCTCCTGCCGGTAAAGGCGAAAGGTTGGAAGCCCGATATCATTCTCACCCATTCCGGCTTCGGCGACGGTCTTTTCCTCAAGGATCTTTGGCCACAGGCGAAATACATGCCCTATTTCGAGTGGTATTATCATGCCTATGGCTCGGATTCCTCCTTCCTCGATCATGAGGCTCCCAAGAAGCCAGATGTGGAACTGAAAATTCGCATGAAGAACACGGCGATCCTGCATGACCTCGCCGCCATGGACTGGGGCCAATGCCCGACCGAATACCAGAAGAGCCAGTTTCCGCCGCAGTTCCACGAGCGTATCTCCGTTTTGCATGACGGAGTCGATGTAGATTACTTCTCGCCGGACAAAGTCGCCACTTTTTCTGTCGGCGACCTCGTGTTCCGTAAAGGCGATCCAGTCATCACCTATATTGCGCGCGGCATGGAGCCTTACCGCGGATTTCCGCAATTCATGGAGGCCGCGGCGATACTGCAGAAAAGCCGGCCGGAAGCCCATATCGTCATCATCGGCGAAGATCGGGTCGCCTACGGCGCCAAGCGTCCGGACGGGAAGACCTACAAAGAATGGGCGCTGGAAAATCTTTCTCTTGATGAAAGCCGCATCCATTTCCTCGGCCGCCAGCCGCTACGTACTCTGCGCGATGCCCTGCGCGTCTCCGCTGCCCATGTTTATCTAACAGTGCCCTTCGTGCTGTCCTGGTCCATGATGGAGGCCATGAGCGCTGGCGCGCTCATCGTCGGCTCGGATACGGATCCAGTACGCGAGATCGTAACGGATGGCGAAAACGGCCTTCTCGTGCCCTTCTTCGAGCCGGAGGCGCTGGCCGGGCGGCTTGCCGATGTGCTGACCGACCAGGCACAGTATGCTCCTCTGCGGGAGCGAGCCCGGACGCTCATGCTGGAGCGCTACGATATGAAGGATCTCACCCGGAAATACTTTAACCTGATCGAGCGCGTGGCAAAGGGACAGATGGGTGCGCCATAGGGACGGTGTTTTCAAGAGGGCGGTGCAGAATCTGGAGTCAACGATATGAAGAGAATCAAAATTATCAAGAGGTTCGACAGCCCTCTTCGCTTTTCCGTCTCTGCTCTCGACAAGGAGGCGCGGCTTTACTTCCATATCGTGGACAGTCTGGCTGATGACGTTCTCTTCCATGTGGAATTCGACAAGGAGGCGGGCCAGCTCTCCGTCAAGGATCGTTATGCGGGCGTCTGGGGCAAGCCGCAAGTGCATGATTTCCCCTTCAAGGGGCAGGCGATCAAGGGAAGGCTCTTTCTCGACGGCGAAATCTTCGTCCTGGAACTTAAGGATTTCCGGTTGGAATTTCCCTGTAAAGCCTTTCCGAAATCTATCGTCTGGAGCGTCTACAGCAATTTCCGTTACATGACGATTGGCGACGACGAGCCGATCACTGAGGCCCTTTCGCGGCGCTGGCGGTTCTTTCCCGAATACAGGTTCCGCCTGGGGCTCGGCTCTCGGCTACGGGCGCTCGGAGAAGCGGAGGGCCTAAAGCCCGGACTTTCGGCACTCTATCTTTGGGATGGAAATGAAGAGGCCTTCAGCCGCCTCGCTGAAAAGGTCCATCCCTATCTCGATGAGCTTCTCGTCGTTGTACACAACTCAAGATTGTTCCGGCACAGCTTCTTCGTCGGCCTGCAGAGCACCTGCTTCAATATCCGTACATCCGTCGTCGAAATGACCGTCAAAAGCGACGGCGCCTTGCGTAAGCTCAAGGGCGCCCTGTTCATGAACAGGGTTCTCTCCGAGGTCCACCATCGCAATGTCATCCTCCTCGATTCGCAGACTGATCCGGACCGTCTAGCCGCCGTTGTCCGCAACAAGCGGCTGCGCAGCCGGACGGACGACTTTCTTCTGCTCGACGAAGCGCATCCCGGAGACCTCCAGGCACTCTCGATCGGAAAGCAGACATACTTCGTGGACGTCGACGGCAAGTTGCGCCTGTCGGCGGAAGATATCGCCGGCCGCCATCCTCTCCATGCTCCGGCGCCCACGCCTAAGGCGAGCTTGGCCTGGGATATGGACGACGTGCAGCTGGCGAGCGCTCCGATCCTGCTGCGCGACCATAAGAAGACGATCGCCATACAGCGGCGCGGCAAGCTCGCCGTACTCGTCGTAAGCTGTAAGAAGAATCGCCACAAGCAGCAGGCCATTCGCGACACCTGGGCCAAGGATGCACGTCTTACTAATATCGACGTCTATTTTATCGAGGGCCATCCCGAGCAATCCGAAGCGGTCCTCGTCGAGGACCGGCTGATCCTGCCGGTTCCCGATACCTATGAATATCTCTCGCACAAGATCTGGCACGGCGTTTCCGCTGCTCTGCGGATCGTCGATGCGGACCATTATTTCAAGCTCGACGACGATTGCCTCCTCAACGTCCAGAAGCTCCTGGAATTCGCCTATGAGAAATTCGACTATATCGGCAGCGACGTAAATCTGGGCAGCCGTACCGCTTTCGACTGGCACAGCACAGCTGTCTTCAACAAGCAGCTTGCCGGCCTGATCTTCGAGATCGATCCCGAGCAGACTTGGTATGACGGACAAGGTGGATATTTCCTGAGCCGCAAGGCGGCGAACCTTATTGCATCGACGCCGCTCCCGAAATATCAGCACATGCTGGAGGACTACGCGACAGGCCGGGTCATGAGTGCCAACGGCCTGGAAGCCACCGCCCTGAATTCGAAACTCCTCTCGATCCGGGAGATCTATATCAAGGACGACCGGGACTACGAGGGCGCGGTCATCAGTGACGTGTCCAGTGTTGAAAGGACCTTTGAACTCTATGAAATCATTTCGAAGCTTAATCAGCAAACTCTCGACGCCAAAAATCGCTGGCGCTTCGAGTTCCCCGAAGAAGGCGCCCAGTAGGTGCCAATCCCACCGCTACGTCTTCATCTTCACCTATGGACGCTCCGGCTCGACCTTGCTGATGGGCTACCTCAACAGCCTGCCGGGCTTTTGCATTCGTGGAGAAAACCACAATGCGCTCGCGCATCTGTGCGGCTTTTACCGGGCCGCTAAGGATACGACGGGTAAAATCGCCAAGAAGTCAATGCTGCCGGTTCATCCCTGGTACGGGGCCGACCTGATCAAGCCCGAAGAAGTGCGAACCACCCTTCGCAAGGCGTTCGTGGAGACGATCCTCAAGCCGCCAGCGGATGCAACGGTAATCGGGTGCAAGGAAATCCGCATCAACTGGAATGAGGTTGAGGATTTCGACGCGTTCCTCGCCGATACCTTAGAAATCTTCGAGGATGCAAAAATCGTCTTCAACCATCGTGATATTTTCGCCACATCCCAAAGCAGCTGGTGGAAAGATACGGCCCATTCCTACGCCACGATCCGCAGCATGGATCAGCGGTTGCGGGATAATCGCTTCGCCAATGCCTCGAATGCCTTCCATGTCGAATATGAAGAGTTGACCAAGGGGCCGGAGCACGCCCGCCTCTTGACAGAGTTTCTTGGTGTTTCCTTCGATGAGAGCGTTTATAAAAAGATCATGGAAACACGGCACTCCTATTGAATGAAAAATTCCGAAAAAGGATACGTGCGGATTATGATTTAACAATGCCGCAGAAGCGATAGAAACCGCTCGGAGAAGATCTCCGACTTCCACGTCAGCTTCTGCACTGGCCCTTTCAAGGCATCCTCCAGCCGGAAATTCTTATTATCTATGGAAAATTGAACGGCATGAGCCTCTCTTCCGCTTAATTTCGGCGTCAATTTCCATAATCTACTAAAATCCATATCCGTTTTACACAGGTACGAGAAAAGGTACATGGCCCAGAAGAAGGGGAATGTTTCTTTCTCTCCTGTAGGTGAAACACACATCGGGTCAATTTCATAATTACGTTGGAACCCACCATTATCCTTGAATGTGATGAGTTTACGCGGCTGCTCCCAATAGCGGCAGGTTTCTACCCACCATCTCCGGCCCAGTAAGTTGTCGGGTTCGGCCGCCAGAAACCAGTTTGATACATCCAGTGCCTCATGATGCCCTGAGAAGGCAAAAAAGCCCGAAACGCCGGCAGCAGTGTCAATCCATTCTTTTAGTGGGATGACAGGATAGGCGGTGGCGTCAACCCAAACGCCACCATGCTGCAGGAGCTTTAGTCGGAGAATATCAGCTAGGGCCTGCGGCTGATAGAATTTGGAGAGATCGATAGGAAAGTCGCCAATCGCCTTAAGCGCTCCCTCGCGATCCAGAATGATAAGCTCCCATTCTGGGTTAAGAATCTTCCAACGCTGAAAACAGACCTTGATGATCTCGGGTGCCGTATCAATGCCTTGTAGCCAAAGGGCATAAATCTTACGGGGTACTGCCATATTATGAGCCTAGGAATTACGAGGGTTTTGACAATTTTATAGCGCCAATGTGAATTATCATACCTGGTAAATTATTCTCTTACCAAAAGGCCCAGCCTATGGAGTATATCCAGTGCCGAAAATACGCCACCAGCAGAGGTGGAGATTTGTAGCGCTGCACTTCGAAATTTGTGAATATAATAAGTCGTGCTTCACATAAAATAAAATCACAGACAGATACGGGGGATGATTCTTTGTATACGCAGCCAATCTCCTATCATTCTAAAAATACACCCCACAATGTAGCGATAGAATCTCCGCGTGGAGACATAACATATCAAAAATTTGAGGAAGACATAAATAAATTTGCTAATTTTTTTAGAAAAATAATACTAAAACGAAGTGTAATTGGCATTGACAATGAAGATTTTTATCTGAAATGGCTTATAATTCTTTCTCTATCGCGACTTGGGCACTGTACTTTTTCGCTTCCGCTGAAAGGATTTCCACTAGATAGAAATTGGGGTCGGAACAAGATCTGTTCAAAATCCTGCGCTAAGGTCGAACGAACGGTGAACGTCACGCCGCTCGGAGGATTC
>NZ_SHMI01000039.1:0-27656 GCF_004284735.1 Shinella sp. JR1-6
TGACCCGAACGACCGCCGCCATGGGGCGGGCTGCGCCCTCCCCCCTCTGTCCGGGGGAATGTCAGAGGCCATTCCCCGGAAAGACCGGGGAGGCTTCGCCCAAGGGGGCTCCCCTGCGGGAGTTCGGGAAACATGGAGACAGACAATGAGCGCAGTCAAAGCATTCCTGATCGAGCCGATGGCAGGCACCATTCGTCCGGTGACGATCAACCTTGAAGGCAGCTATGCCGAGATCAAGGATTTCGTGAAATGCGACATGATCGACATCGTCCGGGTGAACGGTCTCGACATTATCGTGGATGACAACGGACTGGGTGGCACCGTGCCGTGCCTCACGGAAGTCGCGGGCGCGCCCACGCCGCTGGCCGGAAATCTTCTGGTCACGAAATCCGACAGGCTCGGCGAGCTGGCGGACGTAACCGAGGCCATCGAGGTAGTTGCCGCGCTGTTCGTCATTGCCCGTCCGGTTCTTCGCCCCGTCATTGTCGTGTCAGAGCGCCCTGGTGTCATCGCGGCCGAGATTGCCCGCGTCGAAATCATCCTCGACCGGAGCGCGCCGAAGGTTCTGCAGGCCTCCGAGGCTTGAACGACGAAGCGGGCGGGGCGGCCATGCCGTCCTGCCTCCCCTCCCCGCCAACGAAGTGATATTTCTGGAGGCACCCGCCATGGACGACGGGAAGAACTGGACCGGCTGTTGGGCAAAAGCGATCCCCCTATCCTGACCCCCGAAGGCCAATGGCGCGCTGACTATCGCAAGGCGCAGCGTCAGCGCCGGCTTACCGGCATTCAGCCGGACATATTCGGGGCGCCAGCAACCGAGCATTTCCACCGGAATTCGAAGCCGCCGCAGGCGGAGGACTGGCCGCTGGACTATGAAATTACCCGGCTCCACGATCTTTCGCCGGGCGAGCAGGCCCAGCAACTCGCCGCTGATCCCGATACACCTTGGGCGCGCACGACCCGCAAGGCGCTGACGGCGGAGGAAAAAGCCGTGATGATCGCCAGCGCGGCGAACTAGCTCCGGCTCGGCCAGCGCGTGCGCATCACCGGCACGTCGCCATCCATCGACGGCAGCAATGAGCGCCGCGTCGGCCGCGTCGGCCTCGTCTGGCGATTGTGCAGCCCGACCTTCGCCGATTACGTCTACATCAATCTCGACCTGGTCGGTCAGGAACGCAGCGAAAAGGTGATTTTCATCGAATTGCGCGACGTGACGCCGATAGACGACAAAGAGGAATAGTCCGATGGAGAACACGACGAATAGCGCTGCCCGCGACAGAACCACCGAAACGACCGAATTGGAGTTTGCGCAGGCGGTAGCGAAGGAAATCGTCCGGCTGAAGGCCGAAGGCTATAGCAAAGCCTATATCTGCGAGAGGAGCTTTGAAATCGAGGACCGGATTCGCCAGCGCCTTGTTTGACGGCCTTGACGCGGAGGGCATGGCCGGCTCGGGAGACGGGGCCAGCCCATCCATGCAGCGTGCCTGGCCCTTACCGCATCGAGCGGCGCGGGCCAGGACGAGGGGTGCCCCGAAGCCCCACCCCTCGAGCACCCCTGCCCGACCCGGAAAAAAGCGGAGCGCTGCGAGC
Organism: Shinella sp. JR1-6; assembly: GCF_004284735.1. Lineage (NCBI taxonomy): Bacteria > Pseudomonadati > Pseudomonadota > Alphaproteobacteria > Hyphomicrobiales > Rhizobiaceae > Shinella > Shinella sp. JR1-6. The sequence continues at coordinate 1,591 of NZ_SHMI01000039.1, forward strand.
GGGGGCAGTCGGTCCCGGCTCGCCCTGCGGGCCGCTATGCTGAGCCTCCTGCGGCTGCCCTCTATCCGCCCTCGCGCGACGAGAATTCCCGAAATCCCGCCTTGCAGGCGGCGCGATGCTGATTTCTCCAATGCTCTCCATCATCCGAGGATCGCGCCTGCTCGTTTCACGTCGCGGCGGCGCGTCCGGTGCGTTGCGCCCTCCCCTCCCCCGACGCAGCGTCGATGCGCTATGCGAGACCGCCGATGAAGCCGCTCAATTCCTTCAGCCGCACCATGGCAAGCCGCATCCGGCCGTTGCAGCCGCGCTTCTTGCAACTCGCCTTCGCTTCGATCTCATCGAGATAGAGCTGCGAGCGGTCCATCTCCGCGCAGATGATGGTGCGATCGATATAGATGAGCCGTCCGCATTTGCGGCAAACCAGCTCAAGCTTTTGATCGTCGGCCAGATCGCGCACCTGGATCGTCGTCTTCCAGTTTCCCATCACCAGAAGTCCTCGGCCGAGGGAATGCGTGTGTAGCTGATCTTGCCGCCGGCATGGCCGCCGGCCGGCGGCTTCCACTCGCCAAGGCTGACGATCGTGCCCGAATAGCGCGTGTTCAGCGTGTCGACGGCACTGTTCACCTTCTCCCATTTCCGCCTGATGGAATCGTCATTGTCGAGCATGTCGATTTGCCGTTCGTCCGCCGGCGAGAGGTCATAGAGAGTGACCCCGACCCGGAAGATGGTCACGCCACGCGGATAATCCCGGCGCACGCGCGCCCAAAGGGAGCGCAGCGCGGACAGGATGGCCTGGTCGTCGTTGACGACGGCCAGATGGTGCTTGCCCATCCACGATCCGTCCGTCACCGACAACCACAGCCAGACGCCGCCGGCATAGAAGTTCTCCCGGCGCAGGCGCCGGGCCGCCTTGGTCAGCAGCAGCCGGGAAATCTCGGATGCGCCGGCGACCGTCCGGCCTTCGGGTGGCAGGACGCGCCCATGCCCGAACATGCCGCGCTTCTGCGGCAGTGCCTGGATGGCATAACCATGCAGCGCGTACCAAAGGCGCTCTCCGTTCACATTGTTCCAGATCTTGCGCATGTGCTTGGCTTCGAGCGCATAAAGCTCCGCGGTGGTGAAGACCCTGTTGCGCGCAAGCCGTCCGATCATGCTTGCGCCGACGCCCGGAATGTCCTTCAGCGCGACGCGCAGCAACGGCGCGGGCATGTCCGACGGTCTCCAGATCGCTAGGCCATTGCCATAGCTGCCCAGTCGCCGGCTCTCCTCCTTGCCCCGCTTGCACGCGATCTTCGCCAACTGGCGGTTCGCCGCGAAACCGATCGAACTCGTGATATACGTCCCGATGTTCGTGGCGATCGCCGCCTTGATCTGGGCGGCCAGCAGCTCGGGGTCGCGCTGGCCGCTTTCGTCGAGGACGCAGGTCAGCTCGTCGATGCTCTTGGCGGTGTCGATGGCGATGACGGTTTCGATCTCGCAGAGCAGCGCATTGTGGGCGCGCCGGTAGAGGTCCGGCTTCTGGGGAACGAGGATCAGGTCGGGACAGACCTGCTTGGCCTCCCGGATCGGCATCACGTTCTTGACGCCGGCGGCCTTGGCTTCCTTTGAGCAGGCGATGACGGCCGTGCGATCCGTCCCGGCGAACGGCACGACGCCGATCGGGCGGCCGCGGAGACGAGAGTCCGCCTGTTGCTCGACCGAGGCAAAAAACCCATCGAAATCAAGGTAAAGCCGCGCGATATCGTCAGGTTTTCGCATGGCCGGCTCCGCAAGAAATATCGGGCGAGCAGGGTCGGCCCATGTGCTTATACGCGCATAGGAATAATCGCTCGGGATGGGTACATGTTCCTAGTTTGTTCTGCTTTGGATTTAGAGTCAATCCGTCTCGTTTGTGATCCTGTGGATGGGAGGGGCCACCGCCCGTCCCAGTCGGCCGCGCTCTATGCGAGCACGGAGCCAGCCGGAGGCCGTCTCCGCCGATCCCGGTAACGATCGCTTGTCCAACGGGCGCTGCGCGCCCGCGAGCGAGGCCCGTTCCGGGCCGCTTTGTTTGTCTCGCCCCTGACATCGCCGGCCGCCCGGATCAAGGGGCAGGCGCGGCAAGCCGCTTGTCGCGTCGGAAAAAAAACGGCTTTCACCGCTGCGCGCCGAACCTTCCGTTTTTTCCCCGCCACGACCCCTTGACCCGAACGACCGCCGCCGTGGGGCGGGCTGCGCCCTCCCCCCTCTGTCCGGGGGAATGTCAGAGGCCATTCCCCCGGAAAGACCGGGGAGGCTTCGCCCAAGGGGGCTTCCCCTTCGGGAAACGGGAAACCAAGGAGACCGACAATGACCGATACCAATGCAGGAACCGAAACCATCATGGTGGCGCTCAACAAGCTGGACCGCGACCCTCTGAACGTGCGCAAGACCTATAGCAAGGAAGGCATCGAGGAGCTGGCCGCGACCATTCGCGGTGACGGCTACCGTATTCTGCAGAACCTCGTCGTCCGCAAAGGCGACAAACGGGGTCGCTTCTTCGTGACAGCCGGCGGTCGGCGCCATGCCGCGCTCGACCTTCTGGCCGAGGCGGGCGAGATTGCGAAGGATTTCGCGGTCGAATGCAAGGAGCGCAGCGCCGCCGAGGCGACCGAAATCAGCCTCATCGAAAACACGCAGCGGGAAGCCATGCACCCGGTCGATGAATATGAGGCGTTCCGCGTCATGGCCGATGCCGGAAAGTCCGTCGAGGATATCGCCGCCCGTTTCGGCACCACCGAAGTCATGGTGCGCAAGCGCCTCGCCCTGGGCCGTGTCGCCCCTGCCCTGCTCGAACTTTACCGCAACGAAAATATCAGCTTCCAGCAGCTTACCGCCTTCACCGTGTCCGGCGATCACGAAAGGCAGGTGGAAGTCTGGAATAGCTTGCCGTCGTGGAATTGCGATCACCGCGCCATTCGTGCGGCTCTGCAAGGCGAAGCCTTAAAGGCCACGGACAAGCGCGTGAAATTCATCGGCGGGCTCGACGCCTATGAAGCCGCTGGTGGAGCCGTCAAGCGCGATCTCTTCGATGAGCAGAACGGCGGCTACGCGCTAGACGTCGCTCTTGTCGAAAAGCTTGTCGGCGACCGGCTTGAAGCCGAGGCCGAAACAGTTCGCCGGGAAGGCTGGAAATGGGTGGAGGTCGTGCCGGTCATCCCGGACGAAGCCCATCGCATGCACCGGGTTTATCCCACCGACGTTCCGTTGACAGACGACGAACAGGCCGAGGAGGAACGGCTGGAAGACGAACATGACGAGCTGGCGGAGCAGATCGAGGCAGGGGTGGCCGACGGCGAGGCCGAGCCGCGCATCGAAACCATTCGGGCGAGGCTGGCGGTTCTATCGACGGCGCAGGAAGCCTACACCTCGGAGGACATCGCCAAGGCCGGTTGCTATGTCACGATGGACTATTACGGCAACGTCGAAATCGAGCGCGGTCTTGTCCGGCCCGATGATGAAGTCGAGGCCGGAGACGAGGGGGAAGACGGCGACGAAAGCGCCGAAGGCGATAACGAGGAGACGGAAGCAGGTGAGATGACGGTTGCGCAGCAGCCCGAACAGCGCCCCGAACCGACGTTCAAAATACCTGCCCTGCTTGTGCAGGAGCTTACGGCGCAGAAGACCGCCGCCATCCGGGCCGAGCTTGCGCATAATCCGGACGTCGCCCTCGCCGTCGTGGTGCATGCCATGCTGGTGAACCTCTTCGGCAACTACGGCGGCAATGAGTACACGTCCCTTGAGGTAACGGTGAAAAGCGAAAGGCTGGAAAACAGCATTGCCAATCCAGCGGAGTGCAAGGGCATCGTGGCGCTGGACGAACTCAAGGAAAACTACGGGCATACCATTCCGGGCAAGCCGAGCGATCTTCTGGAATGGTGCCTTGAGCAGCCGACGTCAACGCTCCTCGACCTCCTGGCCTATGCGGCGGCAAAGTCCGTCAATGCCGTGCAACACCCGCACTATGAGCGGAAGTCGCAGCGCGCCCATGCCGAACGGCTGGCACAGGCCCTCAAGATCGACATGACGCAGTGGTACGAACCGACCGGCGAAAACTACTTCGGCCGGATCAGCAAGATCGGGATCAAGCAGGCGGTCACCGAAGCCGCTGGCGAGGATTACGCGCTCGGCGTTCCCGGCATGGAGAAGGCGAAAGCCGTGGAATATGCCGAACGGAAGATCACCGGAACCGGATGGCTGCCCGCGCCGGTGCGGATTGCTCTCACGGCCGAGCAGGAGCGCGAGCGGATGACGGAGGCCGATGGCGAAGATGACGGCGTTTGCCCGTTCGACATCGAGGACAAGCCGAACGCCGAACACCAGCAGTTCCCCGAAGCAGCCGAGTAATCGGTTGCGGCAGGTCGCGCCAGTCTCCGGCGCGGCCTGTTCCCCCCGCTGAATTCCCAAAACAAGCCGCAACGAAACGCCGGGCATCGCCCCGGCGATTGGCGACGTGCGCCCTGCGGCCCGGATAGGTGATCCCATGACCTCCCCCCGTCTCAATTCCATCGTCAAGCTGTTTGAAACCTGCCGCTACAAGCATGACCTCTACACCGTCTTTGGCGACTGGTGCGAATGCTCCGCCATATCCATGAGCAATGCCGTTGATCAGGCAAACTTCGAGAAGCGCGAGGCTCGCTATGTCGAAATCGCTCGAAAATACGGGAGCGAAACCATGGCGATATTCTCGAAAATATTCGGTGAAGTGGTCATGGCGCTGGAGGAAAAGCCGCAGGACATCCTGGGCATGACGTTCCATGCGCTCGAATTGCACAACAAGGCGAGGGGGCAATTCTTCACGCCGTATCCCATCTGCCAATTGATGGCCCGCATCATCGCCGGGAGCGCCGAGGACATGCAGCAGGCGATTGCCAAGCGCGGCTTCATGCTTGCGCAGGAACCCGCCGTAGGGAGCGGCGCAATGATTGTCGCTCTGGCCGAAGCCATCCTTGAAGCGGGCTTCAATTACCAGCAGCTTCTTCATGTGACCGCCGTGGACATCGACCCGCGCGCCGTCCACATGGCCTATATCCAATTCTCGCTCCTGCACATTCCGGCGACCGTCATCGTGGGCGACAGCCTGGCAATGCGGTTTCGGGAGGAATGGCACACGATGGCCCATGTCATGGGCGGATGGTCGGCCAAGCTTCGGCACGCAAGAGAAAACGCCGGGGGGCAACCGGAGGCGGCTCCTTCTGTTGCCGTACCGCACCGGGCTGCGGTGGTCGCCGGTGGCCCCGCCGCGCCGAAGCAAGCGACATCCGCGCCGGTTATTGAGAGGAATGGGCAACTGCGTCTGTTGTGAATTGCAGGGTACAGGCTAGAAGCCCCGACCGGATTGACCGGCCGGAACTTCTTTGAGAGGGGGGCTGGCCGGCCCCTCTCAATCTCTCCCCCATGAGGGGGCAGGGCAGAGCCCCGCCCCCTTCAAACCCCCTACCCATGGAGGGGGTGGACCACCCCCTCCAAACCTCCCCGGCCCATACGGACACGGCCCCTGACCGCGGCCGTGGGCTTATCTCTCTCTCTCTCTGAATTCCGAGTGTCGCATGCGCCCCTGCGCCGTAAAGGATGGGCGGTTCCCCCAAAATGCTGACGCATTTCGGCTCCCCCACCCACCGCCTTCGGCGGTCGCTTCGCGATTCCTTGACTGCTTGGGTCGCCAATGCGGGCTCCTTTTCGTCAGAGCGAAAAGGAGGCTTCTATGACAGACCGGAAAATCACCGTTATCGACGGCGGTAGCGCGCAATACTGGAGGGAGCGGAAAGAAGGCTTCCGGCTTATCCACGAGGCGGAGCGCGCTGCGGAGCGGCTGGCCGACGCACCGATGTATCTTCACGGCGGCTACGACGAGGACGGTGACGTGATCGCCATCGAAAACCTCGGCCCCCATGACGACATGGAAGATGCGATCAGGGCGATTGAGGCAAACGAGACTGCGGTGAGCATCCTTGTTGCGCAGGGTCGCACAAGGATTGGCATCTGCGAGATCAGGGCGGTGGTCGATGCGATGGCGTATGACTGCGATGGCATCGAAGATCCGGAGCGCAATCCGCTCCGGGGACCGGATACGGACTGAGATGCAGGCGAAAGGCGGCTGCGGCCGCCTTTCGCCTTTACCTCGACGAGTGAGCCCGTTCAGCCGGTTCGACCGGCCGACCAAGCTGATGAAAGAGGGGCAAGCCCCCCTCTCAACACTCACCCCAATGGAGGAAGGGGCAAGCCCCCTCCTCCAAACCGCGTCCCCAAGGGAAGGGCAAGCCCCTCCCTTGAACCCACCCCATGGGGAAAGGGGACGGTTCCCTCCTCCCTTTCCCCAAACCCCTATCCCTCTCCCTTGAGGGCCGCTTGTAATGGCAACTGCGCAGACCCCTTGATTTTCAGGCGTTTTGGCGAGTTGCCACATGGCAACTCTGTCTGAAAATACCTCGAAAACAGGAGCGCTCATTGCATGGCGACGATCAGCAAATCGCGTTAAGGTTTTGTTAACCCTATTCTCCTTGCCAACGATTGCGACTCGGAGCATTCTCGCCTACGACTTATTCGCCCACTTTGGAGAATTTTCGTAGTTATGTTGAAGGCTCGTAGTCAAGCCGCCGTGACAGAGGCACCGAAGCCCTTGATGACCGATGTCATCGCGGGGGATGGTGCTGCGCTTTCCGAAGAGCTACTTGCCATGCGCAAAGCGCTTTTCCCACCGGTGTCGAAAAAGACGCTCCGGTCCTTTTCCTCCGTGGAATCTGCGAAACTCATCGGCATCGGCGATGCCTACCTTCGTCAGCTTTCCTTGAGCGGTAAGGGGCCTCAGCCCAGTATCGGTTCTGGCGGCAGACGATGGTACAGCCTTGACCAGATTAACCAGATTCGTGCCGTCCTGGACGAAAATTCCAAGAGCAAGAATTACATTCCCCGGCGTCGGTCGGGCGAGCATTGCCAAGTCATGGCCGTCGTCAATTTCAAAGGCGGAAGCGGGAAGACGACCACTGCTGCTCATCTCGCCCAATATCTCGCGCTCCAAGGATATCGGGTTCTGGCTGTCGACCTCGATCCGCAAGCCTCCATGACTGCCCTGCATGGATATCAGCCCGAATATGACGTCGAGGCGAACGAGACCATGTACGCCGCAATCCGTTACGACGAAAAACGGCGCCCCCTCGCGGAGATTATCAAGCCCACCTACTTCACCGGGCTTGATCTTGTTCCGGGCAATCTGGAGCTTATGGAATATGAGCACGATACTCCGCGAGCGCTTGCAGAGCGTTCCACGGAGCCCTTTTTTGGGCGCGTTGCATCGGCGCTTGGTTCCGTGGAGGACCGATACGACGTGATGGTACTCGATTGCCCGCCCCAACTCGGCTTTCTGACACTCGGCGCGCTTTGCGCATCCACGGGATTGTTGATCACTGCCCATCCGCAGATGCTGGACGTCATGTCGATGTGCCAGTTTCTCCTCATGACCTCTGACCTCCTCGGTGTGGTGCAGGACGCCGGCGGGGATCTCGACTACGACTTCATCCGCTATGTCGTTACGCGCTACGAACCGTCTGATGGTCCCCAGGCGCAGATGGTTGGTTTCATGCGGTCGCTTTTTCGCGAAAGGGTGCTCACCAACACGATGTTGAAATCGACGGCGATTTCCGACGCTGGGTTGTCGAAGCAGTCCCTATACGAGGTCGGCCGCGAGAATTTTGCCAAGACGACATATGACAGAGCGATCGAGTCGCTCGACGCCGTCAATGGGGAAATCGAGAGCCTGATGAAGCAGGCTTGGGGGAGGGCGACATGAGCCGCAAGGATACGCTCAAAGCTATGCTTTCCAGGCGAGACAGCGAGTTGCCACATGGCAACTCCGAAGTCGACGAGCAGGAAGCGGAAATGGCACCGGAGAAGAAACTTCAGCACATCCGATCCGGTGCGGTTGGCGCGATGGGCCGATCGCTCGGCAATATCGTGAGTGCCGCCGATCAGGCGCGTGCTCTGATCGCAGAGGGAGCAGCGGTTGTCGATATTTCCCCAGATAAGATCGACAGCTCATTTGTGGCCGATCGTCTCCCGGATGACGGTGAGGGGTTCAAGGAACTGCTTGAAGCGATCCGCCAGTCCGGCCAGAGGAGCCCGGTCTTGTTGCGGCCGCATCCTGAAAAGGCTGACCGATACCAGATCGTGTTTGGCCATAGGCGTGTGCGTGTAGCGGCAACGCTCAGTCGCCCCGTCAAGGCGGTCGTACAATACCTTTCCGATGAAGAGTTGGTTGTTGCGCAAGGTCAGGAAAACGCATCCCGGACGGACCTTAGCTATATCGAGCGTGGCCTGTTTGCTGTTGCTCTCGAAGAGCGAGGGTTCGACCGCCAGGTGATTATGACTGCGTTGGGGATGGAAAAAACGCAGCTCTCGAAGCTCATGAGCGTAGCTCATTCCGTACCCAGGCCGATCATCGAGGCAATCGGCCCAGCCCCAAAAGCCGGGCGGCCGCGCTGGATGGGATTGGCAGAGAAGCTCGCCGCAAGCAAGCCCAAGGCCCTTGACGCTCTTCTTCAGAGCCGGGAATTCCGTGCGGCTGATACCGATGACCGCTTTGCGCAGGTGATGGACGCACTCACCGCAAAGCGCAAGGGGAGCAAATCCGAGACGATCAAGTCACAAAGCGGGCAGAGGCTTGCGACGGTGCAGCGATCTGCCAAGACCCTCAATGTGAGTTTCGATGAGAAAACCGCGCCGGCTTTCGGCGATTATGTGATCGGCAAACTTGAGCAGCTTCATCGCGAGTATCAGGCTTCGATGGAGAGCTGATAGGTTTTGGTGTTTTGACGTAGGACTGGATGGAAAGGATCGAACCGCAAAAGAAAAAGGCCCCCAATCGGTAACCCGTGGAAGCCTTCCTCGTATTCTGTAGCAAGATCGAGAATCGCATTTCCACGAATCACAGTCAAGAGTCTTTGGCGCCGTTTTGGTGAGTGGATTTCTTTTGCCTTTTGAGAGGTGAAGGAAAATGCAGATAGGACGTGTAACAACGCCCCACGGGCGGCCGATGACGCTTGCCTTGGTGAAAGGCCAGCTCGAAACGGCTGATCGCGGCCCGAGCAAGGCGGTCAACAAATGGAAAGTCTTCAACGACATCAGCGAGACGAAGGACATCTTCGCCTTGCAGGACCGTTCAATCACGGTGCTGCAGGCGCTGCTCAGCTTCTATCCGAGCGACGAACTTTGCGATGAAAGCGGCGGCTTGGTCGTGTTCCCGTCGAACAGCCAGTTGTCCCTGCGGGCTCACGGCATTGCCGGCACGACTTTGCGCCGGCATCTCGCCGCCCTTGTGGACGCCGGCTTGATCGAGCGTCGCGACAGCCCGAACGGCAAGCGCTACGCACACCGGGGCAGGGGAGGGGAGATCGAGGCCGCCTATGGCTTCAGCCTTGCGCCCTTGCTTGCCCGTGCCGCCGAGCTTGCGAACCTCGCACAACAGGTCGCCGCGGAGCGCCTTCGCTTCAAGCGCGCTAAGGAAGCCTTGTCCCTGTGCCGTCGTGATGTCCGTAAGCTCATCTCGGCCGCTATGGAAGAGGGCGCGGATGGCGATTGGGCGACGATCGAAGCCATATTCATCGGCCTGATGGCCCGCCTTCCGCGCTCTCCTCGGCGTGAAGATATCGACGCGGCGCTCGAAGAAATGGAACTTTTGCGTGAGGAAATCATCAACCGCTTGGAAATTCAGGTAAAAGCAGAAAAAACGGGCGTCAATGACAGCCATGACGGATGTCACATACAGAATTCAAAACCCGAATCCTTACATGAACTTGAACCTCGCTCTGAAAAAGAGCAGGGCGAGATGCCGAGCCAGAAACCGAAACGGATCACCGAGCCGCTAAAGGCTTTCGCGTTACCGATGGTGTTGAGGGCGTGCCCACAGATCGCCGATTACATGCCCGGCGGCCGAATTGAGAGCTGGCGCGACCTGATGGCTGCCGCTGTCCTGGTCCGATCGATGCTGGGCGTTAGTCCGTCGGCCTATCAGGAGGCTTGCGAGGTGATGGGGCCGGAAAACGCCGCGGTTGCCGTCGCCTGCATCCTCGAGCGCGCCGAACACATCACTTCCCCCGGCGGCTACCTGCGCGATCTCACCCGCAAGGCGGCGCGCGGCGAATTCGGCCTTGGGCCGATGCTGATGGCCGCGCTCAGGGCGAATGGCGGAGGCGAGAAGCGAAGCGCATGATCGCCCGCTTCTCAGCCGTTTCAGGAAATGTCGGGGATCCGATCCGCGATCTTCAGCAGATAGTCATCGATGGCTTCCTCGATGTAGCTGTTGAACTTGCGCCGCTCGATCGCGGCGAGGATCTTCAGCTTCTTGTGGACCTCGGCGCGGATATGGATGCCGGTCGTAACCTTCTCGGTGTCGCGGAAACGCTTACCGGCAATGGGATCGCGGCTTTCGCCCTTGGCGACCAGATCGCGGAATTGAGTCCTGCCAGCCGCCGCTATTGGCAATGCGCCGCCATCATCGTCGGTTTTCGCCGGGGGAGGAGAGGCCATGGGCTTTTCGCGGACGGATGGCCGGTCTCGGCCGGTCGAGATCAATCCGAGGACGAGATTCTTGTTGTCCGATCCTTCGCTCATAGCAGAGCCTCTTTCGCCGTCGACCTGTAGAGGGTGAGCAGCTCGCCGAGTAGCGTTTCCATCTCGGCGATTGCCTTTGGATCGGATTTCGCGGCGGTCTGCAGCGTGCCGGCGGCGCCGATCGACTGATAGGCGGCACGCCGCGCGATCGGCTGCGACGAAAGGGCGACGCCGCTTTCCCGCAGGATTTCGCGCAGCGGTTCATGGGCCTTGGCCCGGCCCGTGACGAGATCGTGTTGGTTGATGACGATTAGCGCCGGCAGCTTGCGCTTCTGGTCTTCTTCGACCACGGGGATGTGGTTCAGCGCGAGCTGCATTCCGGCCACCACATCGTCCTGGGTCGTCTGCAGCGGGATCAGAACGATGTCGGCGCAATAGAGACCGGCGAATAGGTTTTCGTTCGTGGTTCCCTCAATATCGATGAAGACGATCTTTCCTTCGAATTGGCGCTCCAGCGCCATCTTGTAGATCCGGTTCGGGTCGAGGCAGCTTTCCGCTTCCAGCCGGTCCGGCCAGATGTTCATCTGCTTCGACATGGTGACCCAGCGCATTGTGTTCGCCCGGCTGTCGGCATCGATGAGGAAGACGTCGTTGCCGGCATGGGCGGCGGTGCCTGACAGCGCCCGGACGAGCGTGGTCTTTCCGGTCCCGCCCTTCGGGTTGGCGATGGTGACAATCATGGTGGCTCCTTCATTGTGATAAACTATAATTAATTCTCTTGCTCTCGTTCCGCAACGAAATCATTACCCGTTGCTCATTGTCCATTGTTGATTGACGATTAATGACTGCCCACCGACAACGGGCAACGGTGAAGGGGCAATCATCAATTGACCGTTGATAATGAGCAATTGCCCGTTGGTAACTAACCGTTGTTAATGGGAAATTGCCAATTGACCGCGAGGACACTGTTAACCAGAGCGCGGGTAACGGGCAATTGTCCATGGGGAGACGCTTTGGGATAGGCGCCGGTCGTGTCGGGTGGGTCGAGAGCGCCTGTCTGTCTGGTGCTGTGTATGTTGAGTAAAATATAGTTTAGTTTTCTGTGGCAGGATAGTCAAGTTTGTGGTACAAACTCGACGTCGCCCCGCCTCCGGCAGGGCAGTGTTTCGCGCCTCTGGCGCTCCGGGTCGCCTCCGGCAACCTGGCAAGCGGGAAGGAAATGATGCGGAGCGAGGTGCTGAGGGTCCGACTGCAGCCAGAGGAGCGCGATGCGCTCGCCACGCTGTGCGAGGAAGGGCGCACCGCCAGCGACGTCATCCGGCTGCTGTTTCGCGAACAGGCGGGCCTTCCGCTCCCGGTCGGGCCAGCCGAGGCCGACGCCCTGCGGGGGACGAACGAGGAGCTGCGGCGCATCGGCATCAACCTCAACCAGGCGGTCCGGGCGATGAACGAGGGTCGCGTCGGTTACGAACCGCGTCTCGACGCGGCCCTGCGCACCCTCCTCGATGGCGTGTTCCGGCTGCGCGCCGACGTCGATCTGATGCTGCGGATCAGCCGCAAGGAGCGGAGGGGAGCTGGCCGTGGCGCATGACTGGTCCGGACTGCTTGGTGAGATCGAGGCTTTTTCCGCCCGCCGCGCCACCTCGTTGATCGACCAGGAAGAGGAGCTGCGTCGCCGGCGCGCGATCGGGGTCGCCCTGTCGGGCGGGGAGCCGCCGCACCGATTTGTAGCCAAGGGCATCGCGAGCAAGGCGCACCCTGGCGCCGTGTCGAGAAGCGAGCCGACAATCGCGTCGATCCTGCAAGCGCCGCTGTCATCGCAACAGGGCGTCATTGAACTGGTCGGAGCTTTGGGTGCCGGCGACCAGAGGGGGGATGATGACGAGCTGAAGAAGTCGGCCGGCGGGGGAGGGGGCGGGGCGTCCTTTGCAGCCGCGCCGCGTGTCGCCCGTCCTCTGAGCGCGCGGGGCGCAGCGAAGGAGAGGTCCAAAGCGGAGACGGCGAGCCGCGCGGCGATCGCCGCCGGTGCGCAGTCGGTGGTGATCAAGGTGACGTCGACCGTATCGAGCCGGGCGTCGGCCGCGGGTCTGATGACCTATCTCGGCACGCGGGAAGTCGAGAACGAAAACGGCGAGAAGGGCAAGGTGGATATCCCGGTTTACGATCAGGATGGCCTTGCCATCACCAGCCGCGAAGAGCGCGCCGCCGCGCTCGCGGAGTGGGGCGCGGATTTTCGCGATGCCTATGCGGTCAACGCGCTCGCGACCTTTTCCATCACCCTTTCCGATGAGGTCGACGACGACACGCTCCACGATGCCCTGAACGCCGCCTTCGGGTCGAAGCCCTTCCTCTATTCCCGGCATCCGGACGGCAAGGTCTCGATCTATGCGGTGACCGATCTGCCGGCGAAGAAGATCGCCGGCGCGCTGAAGGCACGCGAGAAAGGCGAGGGGCCGGCGCGCGCCGTGGAAAATGCAGAGTCCGATTTCGCGCGCCGGCTGGCCGACGCCGGCTTGTCGGCCGAGGTCCGCATTCTCGGTGCAGCCGTCTCGGAGAAATCCGGCCGTTACTTCCTCGAAAAGTTCCTGCGTACGGAGAAGGCCATCACCACCAGCGAAGGCGATCGGGCCAAGTCCGGCTCCAGCGTCAAGGAAAAAGCCGACGGCATCTGGCGCTCCTGGTCTTCGCACATTCGCACCGTCGAGCCGCGCAACGCTTTCCACATTATCTTCTCGGCGCGGGCCGGGACCGATCCAGAGGCGATGACCCGCGCCGTGCGGGATTTCCTCGGCGAGCAGGTCGCCGGCCATCGTTGGATTACGGCGCATCACCCGGAAACCGGCCATGTTCATATCCATGCGATGATCTCGGCGCGCGACGATGTCGGCAAGGCGCTGCGGCTCACCAAACCGGAGCTGTACGAATGGCGCGAGCGCTTCGCGGCAAAGGCGCGGGAGCAAGGCATTGCCATGGTCGCCACTCGTCGCGCGGATGTAGCCGCGACGCGGGCTTATAGTCAGGCGCAGGCCGGCGCCTATGAACGCGGCAGACAGGATCCTCGCTATCTCAAGACGACGGCTGTCATCAATCGCGTCGAGCGAAAGCGCGCTGGCGTCGTCGACCGTGCGTCGCTCACGAATGGCAACCTCGCGCTTGCCCCGAAATGGCAGGCGACCGCGAGCGCCCTGAAGCGGGCCGTCGCAGAGCCTTCCGTGATTGCGGCGGCCGACCGGTTCGCAGCCGCGGCCACCGCCCAAGCACCGAATACTGCTGCTCGGGCCAGCGGCTACGTTCTCCTCCGGTTGGACGTCGAACAGTCCATTCAGCGCGAGACGATGGCGGTGATCGTCGAGGGGGCCATTGGCGTCGAGGCCAAGTTGATTTCGGCCGAGGGCAAGTCCGTCCAGATTCTGGCGCCCACCACCGTGAGCGTCAGCAAGATCGAGCGCGAGCTGGCCAGGCAGAACGACGAGACTGGCCCTGGTTCCGAGACACGTTCGGTGACCCGAGATTTCCAGGCGCGGTTGCTGGCGCATGGATTGCGCGCCGCCGTCGTCATCCAGGCGGCGGGCTCCGCCAAGCATGGTGCGCCGTCGCCTTGGCTGCAGCAGAAATTCGATGCCTTGGCCGAGCGGTCCGGCGCGCCGCGGAAGGAGCCCTTGGCGGAATTCAAGACCCTGATCGCGACCATTCAACAGCAGAAGGAAAAGGCCATGCCCCTATCGTTGGAACAGTTCGACGAGCGCGTCTCGCGGGCGAACAAGTCCATGGACCGCCTGGAGACGATGGTCGACAGCAGCGCGGAGCGTCAAGCGGTCGATGAGATGCGCAAGGAAATCTCCGCGCTGTTCGAAGAACAGCGCCGTGACATCCAGATGCAGCAGATGCGCTCTGTCAACGACACAGCGGGGGGAGGGGGCACGCCGCCGGCGGCGCGCGTCGACGAGGCGCGCACCCAGGACCGGCCAGCGCCGGCAACCGTCGATCCCGCGATTGCCGCCCAGCAGCAGGCAATTGCCGCCGGTCGCGCGTCCCGCGCGGCGCGGGAACAGACCGGCGCGTCGAAGGCTGCCCAGGACGAGCAGCGTCAGCAAATCCTTCGGCAGGCGGAACAGGAGCGCCAGCGCGGCAACGACCGGGACGGAGCCGAACGGTAGGCGCGTTCCTATTCCTCCATCAAGCCGTCGAAGACTTCCAGGAGGGCGTTGACGATGGCCTGGCCAAGCGCATTGGCCGAGGCGGCGACCTCATCGTCGCCCTTGTCTCGGGTGGCGATCGCAAGGTTGCCGCCCTCTTCGGCGACAATCGCCTTCGCCCGCTCGATGGCCCAAAGGGCAAAATCGCTCCGGTTTGAGATCGTCATCGTCTCGGTGGTCTCATCCATGGCGTTTACTCTCCCTCGGCGCAGCACAACCCACTGTTCGTTTCCCTCTTCGCGAAATCCAGCCATATCGCCGGGTGCCTATCGGCGGAACCACTTTCAGCATCTTCGGACTGAATTCATTTAGACTTTCTACTCTGAATGTTTGCACCGCGCCGCGTGATCGCCTAGACTCACGAGCGAAGCAGTCACGCGCTGCTTCCGAGCGTCAATCCCTTTTTCAGAATCCCTATACGATTGATTTCGTTCATTCTTGGCCTTCGATCCGTGTCCCTTCCGAGCACACTAAATCGTTTGCCGAAGAGGTTCCGGCAACGCTAATATCAACGATATTGTCCTGCCCGCAAGATCAGGAGTCTCTCCGTAGTCACGCCGTGCTGGCCGAGCTGCTGGCGGCTACATTACGTTGTTCAATGGAACAAACAGGTGGGACCAATAGGAGCCGCGGCTTCTGATGTTGACCGGGAACTATCCCAGGCAACGAGCCAAGGCTTACGACATCATCGAGACGATCGGGGGAAATTGAATGGCGAAGATCCCCGATCCGATCGACGTCGAAGTCGGCGGCAAGATCAAGGCGCAGCGCCGGCTGGCCGGTATGAGCCAGAATACCTTGGCCGACCGGCTCGGCGTCACCTTCCAGCAGATCCAGAAATATGAAAAGGGCACCAACCGGGTGAGTTCGAGTCGTCTCGCGATGATTGCGGAAACCTTCGGCGTGCCGCCCGCTTATTTCTTCCCGGGCTCGACGGTCGACCCTGGCCAAGCCGTGGCGGCCGCGGCGCCGGAACTGGTCAGCTTCATCGAGACCAACGAGGGCCGAGACCTCAACGTGGCGTTCGCACGGATCAGCTCGCACACCATCCGCAGGAAGGTGGTCGGCCTGGTGACGGCCTTGGCCGCTGCGCTTCCTTCCGTGCAGGGTGATGCCAGCGAATAGCGCTTGGAGCGCATAATTTCGCACGGCGGCTTCTTGAAGAATGCTGCAATGCAGCATACATTCGGGTGGTCGGAGCTGCACTCCTCCTCCCAGCAGCTTCGGGCAACGACTGGCAACCCTCCTCCTCCCAAGTTGTCAGTCAGAATCGAAGCCCGGTGCATCTCCTCCCGCACCGGGCTTTTTCATGCGCCTTCGGCGCCACGCAGCAGCCGCTCCATGCACCCGCGGATAATGGCGCGGGCCAGTATTTTGTCGGTATCGCGGTACTTCAACTGCCGGAGCGCATAGCTGTATCCGACCGCCCATACCTCTTGCTCCGATCCCGCAACGCCCAACGCCCAGGCCCGGCAAGCCCTAATATAGGCCTCGTACGGTGAGCCGGCGCAAAAGAGATCAATCTCGGTCCAGCCTATTGCCTGGTTTTCTGTAGGCCATCCTGCGCGATCGGGTGCATCCGTATGAAAGATTGTGCTCAACTCAAGAGCAACAGGGTCGAGCGAGGCAAGCGAACGCCCAATTTCGGGATAGTCGATTACCATTGGCCGTGCGAAGTCATCGAAAAGAACATTCGCACAGTGCAAATCCCCATGCTGCATGCAGCGCGCCGCGTCCACCTCGATCGCTTCAACTGCGCCCAAGTCAAGTCCCGCAAGCTCCTCGCCGAGTCCTTGGAGGACAACATCACCGACGACGCTCCGCCGAATGGTTGAGACCCGCAACCGCTCAATCTGGCGTGCTCCATGCCAGATCGCGTGATCGGCACGAACCTGCGCCGGGACGGCCGCACCGGCGATCGGGTCATTGGTAAGGATATCGAAAAGGCTTCTCACCTCAGCCCCAACCACGCCGTAGAATATGCTTGCGAAACTGCCGGCGCCCAGTGCGATCTCGGCGGTCACTTGAGGAAAGGAGCCAGGTGCAAGCCTCACCACCTCTGAATGATACTTCGCTTTCTCGACCGCGATCTCGCTAAACACTCCAAGTCTTGCTACCGACGTAATTTGAGCGGCGCCCGCGGCGTTGAAAACCGTGACCCGTAACACCCTTGCACCCGAAAGCCCGCCAGCGAGCTGACGGACTTCGACTCGGCTGCCGCCGTGCGTTCGTCCAAAGAGCCTTAATAGGCGCATTTCCTCCCCGCGCAGGTTCACGGGGGCGTCCACGTATTCCAAGTGAATCTGGTCAGTTCTTTGAACCTCCGCGCGAAACGATCGCACGGCGGCGACGCAATCGTTCATTCGATTTTTCCAGAACACCTGGTGGATAGGATCCTCGCGGCCGCAACAATGTATATCGCCACGTCGACCATGGTCGCGGAGCATGTCGACGGGAAAGTCCGGATCCACAGTGCCGGTGAGAAACCATACAGACGTACCGGGAAGCTGCTCGGCAATCGCTTGGAACACAGCCCATCCATGGTCTCGATGATCATCAAGAAAGTCGTCTTCGGTCGGAATACGACGATCGAGGATTACCACATCGAAGGGCTCCTCCGCGATTGCGGTAAGCGCTCCCAATCTACTACGCCGCCAAGTCACCTCGCAGCCGTCGATGCCGCGAATTGCCTTTTCGATCGATGCGGCAAAATCGACGTTGTCCTCAACTAGCAAAATGCGCATCAACCCACCGCCTTCGGCCAACGCATCTCGAATCGGACTCCACGGTCGCCCGGGATGAGGCGGACACTGCCGTTCAGCGACGTCATCGCCTGCTGAGCGGTTGCGAGACCCATACCGAGATGTCCTGCCTTAGTGGTTGAACCGATCTCAAAGGCGCGAGCCACATTGCCCCGAAATCCGACGCCACTGTCGACGATCGCGATCCAGACGTCCTTGTCGGTAACTCCCCAATTCACTGCGATGTCTGGATACCGAGCGTCTTCAACTGCAAGCGCGAGCGTTGCGTCGATTGCGTTGCGCAGCCCATTGGTAAAGCCGAGACATATGAGGCCCTTGTCTGCTTCGACCGTGCATTCGTGTGGGCCTGCGCGTAAAATGCTGACAGGACCCGCCCCTGCTTCCTCCTCGATCCATTGATAAATGCAATTTGTGAGCGAGATCTCTTCGATTTTTGGAGCGCTGGCGGCGCGCCGCAATCGGGCTAAGCCAGCCACGAGCGCCTCCATCCGATCTAGCCCACGCTTTGTGTCCGAATTTTCAAAGTTGGGAACCTCAGTTTCCGCGGACAGACGAAGCGAACCAAGGATAGGTTCGATTTCATGAATGATCTGCTTGGCGGTCGTTTCGAGCGCTTCGGAATAGATCTCGGCTGTCTGGTCAATCGGGAGGTCTTGCTTCTCGACTGGTGCGGTTCGGATCTCAGTTGGCGTGGCCCTCTGAATCGCCCGCCGCAAAGCGCTCGCGACCCACGCCACCGTTTCGACCGCGAGAGCCTTTTCGATAAGCGGGACATGGGTAGCCTGTGCGTGGTCCGCGAGATGGCGCGCTGCTTCAAGGCGCTCACGAGGATCCGAAGAGCTTAGCTTCCTGAATGGATCAATCGTCACTGGCGCCGCTCTCTGCGTAGAAGGTGGCGCGTCGCTGGAATGCCTCCAATCCGCCTTCCATGATATTGGTGATGGAATGGACCACCTCTGTATCGTCTAGGGCACCCGCAACGTGGACGAAGCAACGATCTCCATCTGATTCAAGATGGGTCACCAAGTCCGCATCGCCGAGAACAGGGATATTTGGATTGTGAGTGGCGATGATCGTCTGCGCGGATTGACTGCGGGCACGTATGGCGTGGACGAGTGTGCCCACGACAAAGGCGTTGTCGAGATGGTCCTCCGGCTGATCGAGCGCGATAATGCGCTCGTTGTGCTGCAGAATGATTGGAAGGACCGCAGTGCAGCGCTGTCCCATCGACAGGAAGTCGGTGGTTTTGAAACTTGTCCCGTCGAGGAGCTCGATGATGACTTCGTCACCTACATCGGTAACAAAAAGCTCAGTTCCCGCATCGCCGCGCAACGATTCAGCAAGGCGATGAGCGCGTTCCTCGTTGATCTCTAGTGCGTTGGCAATTTTGGCTGCGTCGCCCTTTTCCGCCAGGATCGCGATCTCCTGCGGGCTAAATGTTGCGACGATGCGCTCGGCAAGTTCGCGATAGCGCAAACCGCTTCCTCGCAAGGCGCCATTGAGCACGCTGAGATAGGTGCGATAATCCGCTAAGGGCTTAACGGTAACCCGGATAGCAGGCGATAATGCACGAGTGAGCCCCGATGCAATTTGGTGGCGGCTTTTTGTAAGTTCCTGCGTCTGGGCGTGCAATTCGTCGAGCGCGGCCTGGCGCTGGTGGTTCACCCTATTGATTCTCTCGATCCGCTCGGCCTTGAGGGCCGCTAGGGAGTTCAACGCGGCGATCTCCTGGCTGAGTTCGCTGATCTGGCGATCGAGGATACTGGCACCCTTTTGCTGCTCCTCGATTTTTTGCCGAACTTCACGGCTCTGTGCGTCGGTCGCCGCTTTCTCGTGTTGAGCGGTTTGCCGGAGGCCATCTAGCTCCAACGTTATCCGGCGATACTCGTCAATGGTGGTCGCCAACGTCCGGTTTACTGCCGTAAGACGGCTTCGGTGTGAACTAAGTTGGTCAGAGGTCGCTGCCTCCACGGGCCAAGCCTCGATCGTTGGTCGCCTGCTGCAAATGAGTTCGAGTTCGTCTGTCCACTCGCCAAGTTTTGCGGCCGAACGCTCTATCGACGCCGCGCGAACATTTGCGGCACTCGCTAGCGGAATTAACTCGTCGAGTTGACGCCGCAGGGCGTCCAGCTCAACGCTACGCGCTCGCTGTGCCGCACCCTGGTGTTGTAGCTCGGCCAAGTTTGTCTGGATTCGTGGCAGTGCCAGTAGTCTTTCTGATATGTCATCAATTTCAGCGAGTAGGGCGCGAATCTCGCTTGAAGCCGACCTAATGCGCGCATGCAGCGGCGCCTGCCTTGAGGCGGCCGCGCTCCTTCCCGACACGAAACCATCGATTAGGCGCATGCGCGATTGGGAGCGTGCTCCAATCTGCTCGACTTCCTTTTGGGAGAAGACCAACGGCGCTGCGACATCAATCGGGCATTGGTCTTCGTCATCACTGGCAATCCGTGAGACTTCGATGCGCTCGTGTTCATCGGTGAGTGTTATTGTAATCTTGCCGTCGCCAAGCACGCCGAGGGCGTGTTCGAGCGAGTCCTTTGCAATCGTATCGGATGAGGAAGGTGCCCCAAGACAAAAGCGAATAAGCTCAATTATCGAACTCTTACCCGTGCCCCGTCCGCCAATGAGAACATTCAGACCGGGACGGAGATGTTGGTGGAAGCCATCGAGGGTCCCGCCTTCGATCCTGATTGACTCGATCCACACTCCAGCTTCGCCTTTCAGTAGTTATCTCTGCGATCGGTAACGCACAGCAGACTACCGATTTATTGGCGCTATGCACAGTGATTTGTTCGCCAAAAACAGGCGGTTATACGGCGTGAAGATCCGAGCTTGGGCGTTTGCGTCTGCGTGGCGATTGCCCTAGGTGTTTAGTCCCGGTATTTGATGGTGCACTATTCAGCCAGGAATGGAGGGATGCGCTATGGGACAGATTCTACACGGGAGCGCCCGCACGACAGAGGCAGTCCGTCGAGCGATACAACATAGTCAAGAGAGCCTGAGGGTTCTGGCGAAGCGCTATGGGATCAACCAGAAGACCGTAGCGAAATGGAAGCGGCGCACAGCGGTGAAGGACCTGCCAACCGGTCCAAAAGACGCGCACTCGACGACACTTTCAATCGAAGAAGAGGCGATCATCGTTGCCTTTCGCCGACACACACTGCTGCCATTGGATGACTGCCTCTACGCGCTGCAGGCCACGATCCCGCATTTGACCCGCTCGTCCCTACATCGCTGCTTACAACGGCATGAGATCAGCCGATTGCCAGAAGTGACAGGGGACAAGGAGCCGAAGAAGAAGTTCAAGACCTACCCTATTGGGTACTTCCACATCGACATCGCCGAAGTGCGCACGGCCGAAGGCAAGCTCTATCTTTACGTAGCGATAGACCGGACCAGCAAGTTCGCCTTCGTCCAGTTGGTCACCAAAACAGGCAGAACATCGGCGTCCGCCTTTCTGGTCGCGCTGATCGCAGCCGTGCCTTACAAAATCCACACCGTCCTGACCGATAACGGCATCCAGTTCACGTTCCCGCCGCGCTACGCCGATGGCCCTACGGCCACTTACATCACGCACATGTTTGACATGCGTTGCCGTGAGAACGGGATCGAACACCGGCTCACCAAAATCAAGCATCCCTGGACCAACGGCCAGGTCGAGCGAATGAACCGAACGATCAAGGAAGCGACTGTCAAACGTTACCACTACGACAGCCATGCCCAGTTAACCGCCCACCTTCATGACTTCGTTGACGCCTACAATTACGGCCGTCGGTTAAAGACACTGCGCGGCCTAACGCCCTACGAATACATCTGCAAAATCTGGGCAACAGAAAAGCATGAGGAGCCTTGCGGCATAGGAGGACTATATCGACTGGCATATATCGGCTGGCGCGAAGTAATCAGCCGGAACGCACCAACGAACGCGGACCAACCTTCCTTCAAGGACTTCGAGCTGAACTGGCGTAGCGTTGCATTTTCCGATATGGATCGTGTGATCCGAATATGGTGGTCGTGATCCAGCTTGCTATCGCGCTCGGAGCTGTCTCCGGGGCGCTCTGTTCGATCTGGCCGGCTATCAGGCAACGTTCGCGGCCAGCGCCGTTCTGCTTCTGCTCGCTACCTCGCATACAGATTGGGCTTGGCGACAGCATGGCTGTAGTCACTGGCCGCGCGCCGCTGGCGAGCATTCTCGACGGTTTCTCCATGCAGGCGCCGAAGCGTCGATTCCGTCTGCTGCGATCCACTCGAATGGATCGGCCGTTTACGAATTCTTTCGATTTTCGGCGTCAGAGTCTGCCGGCGCGTCTTGTATTGCGTCCGCGCGTCATTTCGGAGCCGGAGTTCCTGCCGAGAAGGTCACTTCTCCCCGCAGTTTTCCGGCAGAGCACGTCGTTTCCGGCTGCTTCCGGACGATCTGATTTACGACCGATAATGCAAACTTATCCATCATTATAAAGGAAGGACAAGCCGTGCGCTTTATGTCGATAATGATAGCATAAACCGCGCACTCTTTATAGGATGGCGACCATGGATTCGCCCGTCACCCCTCTCGTCGCCTCGTCGGTACTCACGGCCGCCTTGCCGGGCTGGACCCTGTCGCGCGGCCGCGCGCCGGACGATCTTGCTGCCGCCTTCACCGCCGGCATCGCCTTGAAATTACTGGACGATCTTGTCCGCTCCGCGCCCGTATGGGCCGGCTGCTGGCGGTCTCGCCAGGCCCTGAAATGTGCCGCCGCCGCGGTCCGGCTGATGGGGCCGCAGCGAGGGCGAGGCCGCGTTGCGGGACGCGCTTTTGCTGACCGCTGCTGGCGGCGATCCCGGCCCGGCCGGCCGGGTGTTTTTGGCCACCAAAAGGATTTCTACCCGAAAACCCGCCTTTTCCTCGAAGGCGGTGGCCGAACTCGCCGATCTTCTCGGACTTGCCTGGGACGACCGGCTGGCCGCCGCCGTCGACCACACCGACGACGCGCTGCAATCGGGCCGCCCGGCGCCATTCGCCGCTGCGGACCTGGTCGCGGCCATACATACCGTGCGGCCGGATGTCGAACCGCTCGCCTGGATGCTGGCCGATCTGCTGATCGCCGCGCTGCTGAAATGGGATTTTGCCGTGCCGCTGCTGATGGCCGAGCGCTATGGGCCGGCCTTCAAGACGCTTGGGGGCAGGGGCCGCGTGCGCCCGGGCGAACCGGGTTTTGCCCGCGCCGTCTGCCTTGCCGTCACTGAGGCAACAGGCGCCGCCCTACGCACCGCCGGTGAGATCGCCCGCCGGGCCGAGGCACTGCGCATCGCGGCCCCAAAAGTCCGGACGAAAGGCGCTGGCGCCGTCATACACGCCCTGCACAATGAGGACGCCGTGGCGGCCTCGGCGCCCGGCAGCAATCTCTCGCGCTGGGCGGCGACCCGGCTGTTCGACCGGCTGGAAGGCTTTGGCGCCGTGCGGGAACTGTCCGGCCGCAGTGCGTTCCGGATCTATGGGTTGTGACATGAGCGAACCCGAGGCGGCCAGCACGCGGCGAGGTCGCAGATCGACATCGGAGGACGAAGTCCTCCTGGATCGGGAACTGGCGGATTTGCCATCGGAGCTCCGCTGGCGGGAATGGATGCTGCGTGTCGAGGCGGTGATCTTTGCCGCGGCCGAGCCAGTCAGCCGCGAGACGCTGGCGCGCGTTATCGGCAAGGACTGCAGCATCGATTTGCTGATCGACGACCTGCGCGAGGAGTTGAAGGGCCGGCCCTATGACATCGTCTTTGTCGCCGGCGGCTGGCAGCACCGAACGCATTCGCGTTTCGCCGATTCCATTCGAGCGTCGCAGGCGCCGACGCGGAGTGCGGCGCCGGCCCTGACCGACTTCGAGGCGATGGTGCTGGTGGCGATTGCCTATTTCCAGCCGATCACCCGGGGCGACCTGTCAAAAATCTTCGGCAAGGAGGTCAGCCGCGACACGATCGCCAGCCTGCGCAATGCCAACTTCCTCGCCTCCGGTCCACGCAGCCCGACGCCGGGCGCACCCTATACCTATGTCACGACGAAGCACTTCCTCTCCGCGTTTGGCATGGAGACGCTGCGCGACATCGAGGCACTGGAGGATGCGGGGCTGCTTAGCCGGAAAGGTGTGCAGGAGGAAGCCTTGGAGACGGCCGGGGGCGAAGAGGAATAGTTGATGACCAGGGTAGCGGGAGCCCGTAGACGCTTGTCGGTTCAGATCAGCCCGCCGATCTTCTGACGAAGCAGTGCCGGAAAAGTCTTCAGGCCACTTTGTTGAAGTGCATCGATAAACATGTCGACCGAGGGCATCGTCTTTCGGAGATTTTGCCGGGCTCGTTTGACGCTGGAGATCAGCGCATCGGGAAACGCCGCATGGAGGTCGGTGAGGAAAGCATCCGGAGATTGGCTTGCCACACCATGAGAGGCTAGATCCCTCGCTGGAAAGTCCTTGAGGTTCCAGGTGACGATAAGGGAGGCTTTTCCGGCGATGGCGGCGGCCAAAACATGCCGGTCGTCAGAGTCGGGTAGTTGTAGGTCCGGGATCAAGCGGTGATAGTCGGCGACGTCCGCATCCGGTAGGACGGCCTTCATCCTGTCGCGCGTCGCTATCAGGCGTTCGATGGGCAACGCCGGCGTGTTGGCTGCGAGGTTGCGGATCCACTCGTCGTGAATGTCATCCGTCCAGCGCGCCTCAACGAGCCCGTCGAAGGCGCACTGGATCAGGACGTTGCGCAGGTGAAACGGATAGAGGACGCAGGCATCGTAAACTGCGACGGGCGGTTTAGAGGCCATGGGTCTGAATGAGGTCCTCTGTGTCGTCGGCAAGCGCGTCGATCGCGGCCTGGCGGGTGTCGAGCCTGGATTTCAGCGCAAGCACGTCCTTCAGGAGGGCGCGACGATGTTTGCCGACATAACGGAACGGCAGATCGCCGCGATCCATCCGCAGGACGACCAGGGGACGGGAGATGCCCAGAATCGCGGATGCTTCGGTTGGGCTGAGTTCTTGGTCTTCAGTAAGGACGGCAACGCGCTCTCCACGCAGCATATGTGCGAGTAGGGCTTCAACCGCAGCGGCGGCCGACGGCGGAATTGAGAGCTTGTGCTCGCGGCCGCCCTCGTGGTGGACGTGAAGCTCGAGCCTGTCGCCAGCAGTAAGCTTGGGCAGCGGCGAGGCTGCCCTGCGGTCCCGATCCGACAACCCGGCGAAGTGAATGATCTGGCTGGCCATGATGCTGTCTCCTTGACGGCAATATAGTAGCCGGGGCGTCTAACTGCAATAACTGAAATCGGCGGGTGGCATTGCGCGAGAGTGTCGTCTTATCGATATCGGAGGCCCGGAGGCGAAAAAGGCCAAATTTCGTTGAAGCCTCTCGGCGTCGACGCACGTGGTTTCCGGTGTTCAGTCCACGATCTACAAGAGCCGCTCATGTTGTGCTATGCTTGCCAGACGGATGCGGAGGTGATCCCGCATCCACTCTGGGCTTTGAAGGCGCTGCACTCAGGACGGTGGCTGACCTATGCGGCCTGCCAGACCTGATTCAAGATCCTGGCTGCCAGCGTCGCCTTGTCTTGGGGCAGGAACCGACCATAGTGCTGCTGCACCACATCCGGCGTATCCTGGATCGCGTAGCTCGCCCGCTCATAGGAGCCTGTCTGCTTGAGAATGTGGGTTGCCAGGATGTCGCGAAGATTATGAGGACCATGCGGTAGCAGACCCTTGATGGCGCCGCGGCCGGTATAGGGATTGTAGATGCCGTACCTCTGGATCACAGTCCGCCAGGCTTCATAGAATTTGGTGGAGTCGTACGCCGCATCGAGGCTCGTCGTCTTCACCGTCTTGACGAACAAGGTGCCGGGGTCCTTCGCCGGGCCGAGCAATACGCCACGATGGCGATCGATATAGGCTTCGAGGTATTTGTAGAGATCGAGCAGGTCCGGCAGGATGAGGCGGAATGGCTTTTGCCCGAAGAAGGAGGAGCCGGAATTCTTGAAGGCGACCGACGGGATCAGCACTTCCCATCCCTACTCGCGGTCGCTCCAGCGCAGCTCGCCGCATTTCATGTCTTCGAAACGCCGTTCTGAGGTCGGGAAATGATGGCGCGAGCAGACGCGAAGCTGGCGAAGGTTCTTTTGCCGAAGCCCGAGGTGCAGGCCAAGACGAAGCAGAAGGAAGGATCGAACGGCTTGGCATCTGATGGAAAACGCCAGCCACGCCTTTCTCGACGCCGTTCGTAAATCAATGCGACAGGTCCGGATGGCAATCGGCACTGCCACGGTAAATCCAAAACTGCTGACCGCCGCTGAGCGGCGCAATACGAGGGATATCTGCGGCGCGAAGAGGCAAACGCCGTTATCCGCGGGTTCGTCAGTGAGGGTTTGTCCATCAAGGAGATCGTGCACCGAACCGGGCATAGTCGAAAGCTGGTCCGCAACGTCGTTCGTGGTCAGCGGACTGACATCTTCCGGGTTCGGCAAACTGAGAGCGGCGGTGCAAAAGTCGGCCACGGTAGCGGCGGCATAATGCTGCTGCGGGCGGAGTAAAATCCGGCCACC